>JANXCK010000230.1 GCA_025060055.1 Fimbriimonadales bacterium
GTTCTACACGCATCAAGCGACGATGCCCAACGAACCGACCCTGTACAACCTCGCGCTGGTGCGCCGCTGGGGCGACTGGAATCTCGGCATCTGGTGGTTCCATCCAACGGCGGAAAGCGATGTTGGCATTTCGGTCTCGCGCCGCTTTGTGCTGCGCTGAGGGGCAGTTGGATGTACTTTTGTCAGCCTTCGTCTCCTCTCTGCACGCGGGGAGGAGGGGAATTGGTAAGTGCCTCCAACATAGAATCGTCCCGATTTGGGCGCGTTGGGAACGCGCCCTTACAGAGCGTTTTGGGTAGGGGCGGGTTCCCAACCCGCCCTGCAGAAAAGGGACGATTTCAAGTTGGAGGCACTTATTAGTATCACTCACCCTCGATGCACTTGTGCGGGCGATAGCCTGCTCGTTCCGCCTCCTGCGCTGAGCGGAACCGTACCCGATTTTCGGGCTTTGGCAACTGCGTGCAGTCAGGCGCGTGATAGACCCGCGATTTGCGATTGCCAATCACCACGCTCAGATGAGCAGCCCTCGCGCTTGACGGCAGCTGCGCCTGCTCCGCAGAAACGCTGCGGGTGGTCGCAACATGCAGCTTTTTGTCTGTGCTGAGGCGCATCAGGATGTCGCCGTGCCAATCGGTACGATAGACACGGATGCCTTGTAGCAGGGCGAGCGTTTCGCGATGGGGATGTCCATACCGATTGCCTGCGCCGACGGAAATCACCGCTACACGCGGACTCACACGCCGCAAGAACGCCCGATCGGTTCCGTTCGCTGCGCCGTGATGAGAGACCTTCAACACATCGGCTCGCAGGTTCGCCCGCGCTACATAGAGGCGTTGGCGTCCCTCGCGCTCTATGTCGCCCGTGAACAAGAAACTACCGCTGGGCGAGTCGATGCGTAGCACCACACTGTTGTTGTTGGGGTCGGAGCGCGTGCCTGTCAGCAGCGGTTCGCTGGGGGCAAGCACGCTCACCCGCACCTTCGGTGCAGGCTCCACGGTCAGCCCCCGCCGCACCTTGCGAAATTCAGGACGCCGACCTCCTGGCGAGCGTGCATTCCGCACCGCTCGTAAGAAATCGCGATACACGGGCGACTCAAACGGCATCGCAATATCCCAGACCTCCCCCACAGGAAAAGCGCGAAGGACTTGAATAAGCCCGCCGATATGGTCGCTATGGGGGTGGCTCGCCACGAGCCAATCGATATGGCGCACGCCCAGTTGGCGCAGTTTCCGCACGAGCCGACGCCCTTGCTCGGTCTCGCCGCCGTCAATCAGCATCGTTTTGCCGTTGGGGAAAGTGATGAGGGCGCTGTCACCTTGCCCGACATCCAAGAAGGCAACCTGCAGCGTGCCGGAAGGCGCAGGTTCCAGCGTTGTCGTCGGCTCCGCAGGAGGCTTGGAAGAAGGCGCACAGCCCGCCAACAGCAACAGCACTAGCGCTGCGAACTGCAGAACGGCACGCATAGCAGGATTATACCGCTCGCTGCTCCGCCGTTAGGCAAAAGTGTTCTGAGGCATGTCGGGTGCAATCTGCATAGGGCGCAACGCGGACGCCAGCACGCCAAAGCCGGGTGCGTAAAACGCCACAGGCGCCCCATCGAGCAAGGGGATGCCAGCGGTGTCGGTAAGCGTCTGCTCCAGCTCTATAATCGTGGCGGGCTGGATGGCATAGGGCAGGTGTGCCACCTCCGCACTGTACACAACACCATGATGCACTGTGAACAGTGTATAGCGTTCTACCAGAAAGTGTTCCAGCGTGCCTGGCTCGGTTTCGCGCGGCGTACCCTCGAAACGATAGCGCACGCGGGCAGACGCACGCGGGCGCGCCCAACGCCTCATCTCGTAGTAGATTTCGTCAGGCGCAGGCATCCACCAGCGCATGCGCGCATAGTAGTACGGTAGCTTCCAGTAGCGGCGTGCGACCCACACGCCCAGCCGATGCGCCGCGTCCAAGCTGAAGAACCACACGCCGTGCTGCCCGCTGTAGCGCACATAGGTGCGGAGGTTCGCTTCGGGAAAATCAAACAGTTTTGGCACGGGCGGCAACCACACCGGGCGTACCGATTCCATCACAAACGGCACGAAGCCGACCCACGCCGTGCCGTCGTAGGTCTCGATCTGTAGCGGTTCGGGAATGAGCGGACGCAACAGGGCGGGCGACACGCGCCAATGCACAAAGAGCAGATGTTTCCAGCGCATCCGAAGCGTGGGACGCCACACCTGCTCGCTCATCGGGGGCACTCCGTCGTGCGGATTCGTAACCATCGGCTCAAGATGCCACGCAGCCGCGCAGTTAACCAGTATACCCCTTCCACCCCCCACACCAGCGGCGGTATGCTGAGCGGGCGAGTCAGCCAGCCGTAGCCCAGTTGCTCACCAATGAACAGTACGGCGCGCCCCCCTCGCAAGACGCGCCCGTCCGCCGTGAACACATGCACGCCACGCTCTAAAGCGTTCGTGGTGGTGCGTTGCAGCAGCTCGGGCGGCGCACTCTGAAACGGCACGACCTGGAACCGCCCTGCCGTATCCCGACGACGCAACTGCGCCACGGACCACGCGCACAAGTCGCATGCGCCGTCCCACACGACCCAATGTTGCAGCTTCGCGCTTGCCATCACGGTTTAATACGCAGCGAGGCTGGCAGGGTTGCCAGCCCTCTGCTGGGACCTCCGCGAAAGTCGGGCAAATGTGGCTTAGCGGATGCGCCGACGCAACCCAGCAAGCCCTATCAGCCCAGCGCCCAGTGCAAGCAGCGACGCAGGCTCAGGCACCCAGTCTTGCTCCACAAACATCAGTGCCGCCGTGTCAGTTCCAGGTGCCGTACCTGTAACAGACAGGGTGAACTGCTCAGAGACTGTCACATCGTCTGCGGGCACGCTCAGCGCGCCGAACACGCTGTAGGTGAAAGTGCCGTCGCTACCGCCAAGCCCCGCTCCCGTAAACGAGCCTGACTGGTCATACAAGACTGCACCGTCGCTATTGCGCACGACAGTCTTCCGCCAGTCGATTCGCGCACTACCCTGCAGAAATCCAGCAACGACGAAGTTGAACCCCGTCAGCTGTGTCCCAGTGCCAGGGTTAGGCGCGATTGAGTAGACTGCGTTGAAGGTGCCACTTGTGAAGCTCGTGCCGTTGCCGACAAGGATTGGGTTGGGCGTCGCCGCTACCGTCAGAAAGTTAATCTGGGGCAGCGGATTGTTGAGGACAACAGCAGGCACATTCACCGTGACCGCACCAGGATTGAGCTGACCCTGACTCACGCTGATAGTGATATTCCACGAGGCGTGCGCTGCTACTGCCAGCGCTGCGCTCACAACCAAAACACATGTTAGTCGTCGCATACTATCCTCCTTTCCGAGTGGCGGGCTCCTGGCGAAAGGAGCCCGCCGTAGCAACAGCAACTTTTGTGCCAAACGTAGCGATTCTACGGGGACTTTACCAAAATCTCCCCGATGTGGAACAAACTGGGTGCATGGGGCACGAGCCGATGGTCTTCTTTCTGCTGATGGCGTTGCTTTGTGGCTGGTTGGCGTTGCGCCTGCGCGACGGGCAACTGGCAGCGAACGCCGTGCTGTTTTTGGGGCTGGCATGGACGCCCTACCTGTCGGGCGTGTGGCTGGGGGGCTGGTGGCTGGCAATCGGGCTTATGGCGTGGGCGGCGGCGTGCTGGCGTGCTCCAGCGGCTTGGCGGGCGCACTCTCCACCGCCTCCACCTGCCCGCTACGCAGTCTGTAAACCGTATCACAGTAGCGCAACATCAGAGGATCGTGCGTGACCAGCACCACCGCACCGTTGCCCCGATGCTGCTCCAACAGGTCTAACACATGCTGTCCTGTTTGCTGATCGAGCGCGGCGGTCGGCTCGTCGGCGAAGATGACCTCAGGTTCCATCAGCAAGGCGCGGGCAACGCACGCCCGCTGGCGCTCGCCGCCCGACAGTGCAGAGGGGTAGCGATGGGCTTTGTCGCCCAAGCCGAGCTGCTCTAACAGCCACAGCGCGCGCTCGCGGTACCGACGCACATCGGGCGCGCCCACCACCACATTCTCCAGCACCGTAAGATAGCCCAGCAGGTACGGCTGCTGAAAGACAAACCCGAACCGCTCGCGTCGCATCGCGCTGCGCTCTGCGTCCGACGCCTCCGTGTAGCACCGCCCGCGATAGCGCACCGTGCCGTGTGTGGGCAACTTCAGTCCGCTGAGTAGATACAGCAGTGAGCTTTTGCCCGACCCCGACGGACCCACAATCCCCACGAACTCGCCAGGGCGCACCCGTAGGCTGACCTCGCGCACGGCATACACCGCACGCTCACCGTCTCGGTAGACCAGCGACGCCCCTTGCGCCTCAATCAGCACATCACGCTCCATCATGCTTCGCCTGCCGAATAAACGCCAGTACCTCGTCCCCATGCGAGGCGGGCTTCACCTTTGTAAACACATGGTGTACCGTGCCATCAGGGCGTATGATGTAGGTGATACGGTCTATGCCCCAGAATGCTCTGCCGTACATGTGCTTTTTGCGCCATGCGCCATACGCCTCGCTGACCGCATGCTCTGTGTCCGCCAGCAGCGGGAACGGTAATTCATACTTATCGGCGAACTGGCGATGGCTCTGCACATCATCCGCGCTCACGCCCAACACCACAATCCCTTCCTGCTCGAAATCGGCGTGCAAATCGCGAAATGAACAGGCTTCTTGCGTACAGCCAGGAGTCATATCCTTTGGATAGAAATACAGCACGACCCAGCGTCCCCGAAAGTCGCTTAAACGCACCGTGTTGCCGTTATGATCGGTCAAGCTAAAGTCGGGGGCGATTGAACCTTGCGTTAGGATAGCCATAGTATGCGAATTATACCGTATGGCGAGGTATAATCGCCCCGCGCGACTGCGCAACAGGAGGCAAAACGATGAGACACGCGTTTCGAGGAGTGCTGTTAGCAGCGTTGGCACTGGCAAGCGTTAGCACCGCCCTTTCCCAGGAATACACCCTCAAACTTAATGTGAAAGAGGGGGATATTTTCAAGTATCGAGTGTCGTTGGAGATGAACTTCGGAGAACAAAGTGTGTTGGTGACCACCACTATCACCAATAAGGTGCTGAAAGTAGAGGAGAACGGCAATGTCCAGATGGAGTCCAGTTCGAGCGAACTGGTTACGAAGTTCGGCGACATGGAGATGCCGCAGCCTGGTCAGCCCCCCACCAAGATCACTTACAAGCCGAACTACTCTCCCGCCAAAACGGACGGTGGCGATGGCTCGATGCCGATGAACCCCATCCCAGTTGTCTATCCCGATAAGCCAGTGAAAGTGGGCGACAAGTGGAGCAACACCATCAAGGGTTCAACGGGCGAGATTAAGTTCGATTATGAACTGGTGGGTGCCGAGAAGCTGAACGAAACCGAAGCAGTGAAGATCAAAGTCACTGCGCGTCTTCCCAACAGTGATGAGGCAAGCGACCGCAACGCAGAGGGCTTCGGTTGGGTCGATCCCAAAACGGGAATGCTGCTCAAGTTGGAGGCACGCCTCAAGGGGATGCAGTTCGAGGGCGCACCGATGCCCATCGACGGCGTGATGAAGATGGAGCTGGTGAAATAATACGGATTGGGGTGTCAAGTGAAACACGGCTGAAGCTGTTGCTGTGCAAACCAAGCCCGCCTACGCGGGCTACAGCCGACGGAGGTCGGCTTGGTCTGCACAGGAACGGCTTCAGCCGTTCAGAATACTGTGCCGTTTGAAACCCCGATTGGTATAATACCAATCGCCGTTTCAGACGCCGCGTTGCCCTCACCCCCTGCCCCCTCGCCCACCGCGTGGGAGTGGGGGAGTCGGACTCCCCTCTCCCGCGACGCGGGAGAGGGGCTGGGGGTGAGGGCATAACGACATTTGAAACCCCGATTGGTATAAGTGCCTCAGAGAGTGAAAGCTCTTTTTTTGACCCTCACCCCCAGCCCCCTCCCAAGAGGAGAGCCGAGTTTCTCCTCGCCCTCTGGGAGCGGGGCTGAGGGTGGTGAAACGGGACGATTTCGCATTTGAGGGACTTAGGAACGCAGAATCGCGCAGAAGTTGCGCAGAATTTGCAGCCCGACCGCGCTGCTCTTTTCAGGATGGAACTGTACCGCATGCAGGTTGTTGTAGCTAATAGCGCAGGCGAACGGTATGCCATAGTCGCAGTATGCTGCAATCAGCCTTGTGTCGGCGGGTTCGGGGTAGTACGAATGTACAAAGTACACATACGCGCCGTTGGAGACGCCTGTCCAGAGAGGGCAGTCGGGGCGAGTCAGGCGCAGGCGGCTCCAACCCATATGCGGAACGCGCATCCGAAAGTTGGGCGCCTCTGCGAAACCAACCACGCGCCCCTTCAAGATACTCAGTCCCTGCACGCCAGGCGACTCGGAACTGCTCTCGAAAAGCAGCTGTAGCCCCAAGCAGATCCCAAGAAACGGCTTCCCCGACTCGATTGCGTGGCGCAGGGCATGGGTTAGCCCCGATTCGTGCAGGCGTTGCATCGCTGCGCCGAACGCGCCCACACCGGGCAACACAATCGCCTCCGCCGCGCGCAACGCGGCAGGGTCACTCGTGATGTGCGCCGATGCGCCCAGATACTCCAGCGCTTTTTGCACGCTGCGCAGGTTGCCCATCCCGTAGTCCACAATGGCGATTGAGGTCATTGCTTATAGCCCTGTTGGTGGCTCCGCGCCCTCGATGTAGCCCTTGGTGGACGGCGTGCCTGCTTGGCGGGAGTTGAAGCGCGTTGCCATCTCCAGCGCTTTGGCAAACGCCTTGAAAATCGCTTCGATGGCGTGGTGGTCGTTCGCGCTCTGAATGAGTCGGATGTGGAGCGTGATGTGCGCGTGGTTAGCGAATGCGCGGAAGAACTCGCGCACCAGCTCGGTAGGCAACTGCCCGACGCGCTCGCGCTCGAATCGCGCCTCGAACTCCAGCAGCGGGCGTCCGCTCAGATCCACTGCCACCATCGCCAACGCCTCGTCCATCGGCACGATTGCCCACCCGAAACGATTGACGCTACGCAAATCGCCTAATGCCTGCTGCACCGCCTTGCCG
>JANXCK010000093.1 GCA_025060055.1 Fimbriimonadales bacterium
CAAGGCGAGTTTGCCTATCACGGGCAGCAGACGAAGGTGGTGGCGAAGGTCGAAAAGCCCGACCATCCCGCAGTGGCGCATCTCGCGCCTGCTTGGACAGTGTTCGACGAAATCTACCTGTTCAAGGAGAACAACCGCAAGAAGGTGCAGGTGCTGCTCTCGCTGGATCGACATCCCGATGATGGCACGCCGCAGGCGGGCAAGGAGGGCGACTATTTGCTGGCGTGGTGCCGCGAATACGGCTCAGGGCGCGTGTTCTACACTGCGCTGGGACATCGGCTCGATGTGTGGCAGAGCGAGGAGTACCAGCGCCACCTGCTGGGCGGAATCAAGTGGGCGCTGCGCCTGCAGGAGCGAGGCGCGGTACGGTTTTAGAGCAAGCGTTCTATACGCGCCTGTAGCCCTTCCACACACGCCTGAAACCATCGGCGCGACAGCAGCAGGAACCACCACGCGGCGGGGCGAGCGTGGGTGTGGGGCAAGCCCTCCGCGGTTAGAAACGCGCACCGAATCAGCTCCAGCCGTGCGCGTTCTGCTGTGCATTCCAGCTCGTCGGCACGGGCGCGCAACTGTTGCGCTTCGGGCGCGCTGGCGACGCGCTTGCGCTCGGTATTGAGTCGCTTGATGCGCTCCTTAAGCTCGCGCAGACGCGGCGCCAGCTCGCGCTGCCGTTTCGCGTCCTGCTGTATCGCGGCGATGAGGGCGCGTCGTTCAGCGTGCAGGGCATGGGCGTGCTCGCGCAGTCGTTGCGCCCACGCGCCTACGGTGTCGGCAAGGCGTGCGTGAAGTGTCTCATACTCGTGCAAGCGCGTTTGCCACTCCGCGCCCTCGCGCTCCGCAAGCAGGCGCATCAGGGCGCGAGGGCTGCGAATCACCGCGATGCGTTGCAACAGCGTGCGTTGTGCCGCCACCACCGCACGCCAGCGCTGCGCGAAGCTCTCGGCGCAAAGCGTCGGCTCACCGAACGCGCAGGCTAAATGCTCTGGCAAGCGCAACCCAAGACACCCCGCCGCGCCGAGCGCGTCCCAAGTGGGGTAGCCAAGACGCACGAGCGGGTAGACGCGCACCTCGACTCCTGCTGCACGCAGGTTCGTGAGCAGCTGCGCAGTGCGCGTGAGGTACGGTGAGCCGCGCTCGTTGAACACGAACACGAACTCGTGGGCAAGCATCGGTACTAAGGTTATCGCTTTGCCTACCAGCGTGCAACTATCGCCCCAATTCTGCTCGACCACCTGTGCCAACGCTTGGACGCTCTCCACAGGGTGAGGCAAGCGCACAATCTGCGGTTGCGGCGTGAGAACAACCAAGTACCGCTCGGTCAGCAGCAGGGTACCACGCCCATGATTAGGAATGAGCAAGTCGAACGGCAGTGCGCCCTCGCCAAACTCAGGCAGGGGGTAGATAGGTGAGTTGGCGACGGCAGCGTTGTAGGCGTCTTCACAGGCGCGGCGCGTGGCGGGGTTCAGAAAAGCGTCCACTAAGCGGAAGCGTGCCAAGCCTGCTGTGCGCGTGTTGAAGCGCAGCAGTTCGGTTGTGCGCGTGAACCCGACAACATCGGGCAGCGCACGCCCGTACAACGCCTCCAGCAACTCAGGGTAAAGGGTGAGAAACAAGTCGGCGAGCGAGGCGTCAGGGTTGAATTGAGCAAAGTGCTGGACGCGCTGGCGCAGCGTCCACGCCCACGCGCAGGCGTGGGCACGCCGCGCCGCATCGTCAATCAACGCTGCCGACTGATCCATCCCGAACTCCAGCAGGGCGTCCAGGGCGGGCGCTACGGCGTGCAGGGGCACTTCGCACACGGGGCGCGGCGCCGCCTCGCGGGCAACCAGCCCGCGCCAGCCCCACGCTTCCGTCAGCGCGTCCACAAACGCCTGCCGCCCCTCCGCGCTGCAACGCGCCACACGCGCCACGTTGCCCCCCGACTGGGCATACATCGCCAAGCTCGGTATCGTCTCGCTGCCAAACAGCTGGGCGATCTCGCCCGCCGCAGACCACAGTGAGCGCGTGGAGCCGTCGTTGTGCGGCAGCAGCGCATAGCCCTCAAACAGCCGCGCGTTGCGCGGCAACAGACGCGCGTGCAGCCGCGCGAAATAGTCCGTGTCGTGAACACCGAACAAGAAGCGGCGCGTCGGAGCCGTCGCGAGAAGGTAATCCACGAGCGCGAGTTTCATCGGCTCGTCCCAAAAGATTGTCTGCCCCAGCGCCAGCAACGGCGCCTCCGGCGCGACTCGATCCAACTCCTCTAAAACCGCCTGCACCGAAGCAGCACAGTCACTGTTCGTTTTCATAGCGCGTTAGCCCATACTCCAGCCCCAAGAGTGTACCTGATGGAGAGAGGCACGCGCCCCAACGATTTTTCGGTCAGACGGACACTTGCGCAACGGTAGGAAAGACAGCGGGCAGGGCGAACCTCCGTTGTGTCATGTTCGCCCGCGTCGAAAGCGCTGCCCTGCACGGCATCGAGGCGTTCACCGTGCAGGTCGAGGTGGATTTGCAGCAGGGTACACCGAACTGGACGCTGGTCGGGCTGCCCGATACGGCAGTGCAGGAATCGCGCGACCGTGTACGCACCGCCATCCGCAACTCAGGATTGTACTTCCCGCTGTTCAAACTCACGGTGAACCTTGCGCCCGCCGATGTGCGCAAAGAGGGACCCGCCTACGACCTGCCGATTGCCGTCGGCATCCTTGCCGTGTCGGAGCAAATCCCGCTGCAGTCGCTGGAAGACACCGTGATTGTGGGCGAGCTGTCGCTGGACGGGGGTGTGCGCCCCGTGAACGGCGTGCTTTCGATTGCGATGCACGCCCGCGATTCGGGCAAAAAGCGGCTGATTGTGCCCCAAGCGAACGCCGAAGAAGCGGCGGTGGTGGGCAGCGTGGAAGTCTACGGCGTGGAGTCGCTTCTGGACGCCGTGCAACTGCTGATTAACCCCGCGCACAAGGCGCCGACGCGTGTGGATGTGAACGCGCTGCTGAGCCAGCCTGCCGAGTATGAGGTGGACTTTTCGGAAATCAAAGGGCAGGAGCAAGCCAAGCGTGCGTTGGAAATCGCCGCTGCAGGCGGGCACAACGTGCTGCTGATTGGTCCGCCTGGCTCGGGCAAGACGATGCTGGCGCGGCGCCTGCCCACCATCTTGCCTCCGATGACCCTTGAGGAGGCGTTGCAGACCACGCGCCTCTACAGCGCCGCCGGCATGCTCCCACCGAAGACGGGCTTGATGACCACGCGCCCGTTCCGCTCGCCCCATCACACCACCTCATACGCCGCGCTGGTCGGAGGCGGCAGCATCCCGCGTCCGGGCGAAATCTCGCTGGCGCACAACGGCGTGCTGTTCTTGGACGAGCTGCCTGAGTTCAAGCGCGATGTGCTGGAGGCGATGCGCCAGCCTTTAGAAGACGGCGTGGTGTCCGTCTCGCGCGTGCAGGCAGCCGTGCAGTTCCCCGCACGCTGCACGCTCGTCGCTGCGATGAACCCCTGCCCCTGCGGTTTCTACGGCGACACGCACCAGCAGTGCAACTGCAGCCCCACGATGATTCGCAAGTATCTGCAGCGCATCTCAGGACCGCTGCTGGATCGCATCGACATCCATTTGGAGGTGCCGCGCTTGCGCCAAGAGGAGCTGCTGACCCTGCAGGCGGGCGAAAGCTCGGCAGCGATTCGCGAGCGCGTGGTGCGTGCCCGCTTGCGTCAGTTGGAGCGACTGCGCCCGTATGGCATCGTGTGCAACGCGCAGATGAGCGCGAAACTCGTGCGCGAACACTGCCCGATTGGCGAGGACGCCCGCAGCTACCTGCGCATGGCAGTGCAACGGCTGGGGCTAAGCGCACGCGCCTACGACCGCATCATGAAAATCGCCCGCACCATCGCCGACCTGGAAGGCGCAGACAGAATCTTGTTGCCGCACATCGCGGAGGCGGTGCAGTACCGCAGCATCGACCGACGCTTTTGGGGCAGTGGCTGAGGCTCAGTGGAACTTCGCTGCCAGCCAGCGCTCGGCGTCCAGCGCCGCCATACAGCCCGTGCCCGCTGCCGTGACCGCTTGACGGTACACCTTGTCCATCACATCGCCCGCTGCGAACACACCCTCCACACTCGTGCAAGTGCCGTTGCGCGTGAGGAGATAACCCTGTTCGTCCATCTCCAAGATTCCGCGAAAGATTTGCGTGTTGGGCGTATGCCCAATCGCGATGAACACGCCGTCGATGGGGAAGTCGTACTCGGCGTCGGTTTTGAGGTTCCGCAGGCGCACGCCCGTGACCTTGCCTGCCTGCACATCGTAGATGTCGCGCACAACGGTACTCCAGATAAACTCGATTTTGGGGTTGCGGAAGGCACGCTCTTGCATAATCTTGGACGCCCGCAGCTCGTCGCGCCGATGCACGATATACACCTTCTCGCAGTGGTTGGTGAGGTAAATCGCCTCCTCCATCGCCGTGTCGCCCCCGCCGACCACAATCACCTTCTTGCCACGAAAGAAGAACCCGTCGCAAGTGGCGCACGCCGACACCCCGCGCCCTTTGAGCTTCTCCTCGTTTTCTAAGCCCAACCACTTCGCCGACGCGCCTGTGGCGATAATCACGGCGAAGGCGCGGTACTCTTTGCCTGCGTCGCTCCACAGGCGAAACGGATGCTGATGGAAGTCCACCTGGGTAATCGTCTCGTAGAGGATGCGCGTGTCGAACCGCTCCGCCTGCTTGCG
>JANXCK010000100.1 GCA_025060055.1 Fimbriimonadales bacterium
CCCCCTCTCCCACGCTGTGGGAGAGGGGGGAACTGACTCCCCTCTCCCGCGTCGCGGGAGAGGGGCTGGGGGTGAGGGTACTATGGCACCTGAAATCCCGATTGGTGTAATACGAATCGGGGTTTCAAGCGATGCACATCATCAGCGGGACGCTGACGCTATGCACGCGCCCTGCGTAGCGTCGGCACCTCGCTGATGAGATTACGGTAGTCGCTTTGCCGATAACTATAAATTCGCCAGCCGTTCGAAGATACGCGCGTAGCAGCGCACGAGCTTTCTGAGGCTCTCGATGCTGATGCGCTCATCGGCTTGGTGCGCCTCGCCGTCGCCTTCGAACCCCGCGCCGATTGCTACGAGGTTCGGCATCGTGCGGGCGTAAGTACCGCCTCCCATCGTGGTCGGCTGCGTGTCGTAGTCGCCTGTCTCCTCGCGATAGACCTGCAGAATCGCCTGTAGGAACGGCGTTTCAGGCGGGATGTAGAGGGGTGGCGTGTGGCGCACCTCCGCGAGCTGGAACCCCGTGCGCTCCAAGGTCGGCTGCAACCGCTCCTGCAGTGCTTCCAGCGACCAAGTCACAGGATAGCGGATATTGAACACGCACTGCACGCGCTTGCCGTCGTACTCGAACACGCCGAGATTGCTCGTCAGAGCGCCTGACGGCTCGTCGGAATGGGCGATGCCCAGCGCGGCGCCGTCCAGCGAGCGCGACCACTCGAGCACAGTCTGCAGCCACTGCTCGTTGTCGGGCAAGCTAAGCGGCTCGATGGCTTCCAGCAGGCGCGTGATGGCGTTGATTCCGCCTTCGGGATGGCTGCCGTGTGCCGATTTGCCCCGTGCTTGTGCGCGCCAGCCCGCAGGGTTAGGCTGCCACTCAACGCCCTCTACGGCAGTCATCGGCTGCAACGCTAAGTTAAGCAACGCTTCGGCGCGGTCGGGAACCATGTTGTGTCGCTCGCCCCCGCGCGCCCACACCACGCGCACGCCGTCCGTCGGCTCGATTTCCTTGTGCAGGTAGAGGTTCACGATACCCTTCTCGCCGTAGATGAAGGGCCATCCCGCGTCGGGGCTGACGCCCCACACAGGGCGTTCCGTCTCGCGCTCCAAATAGTGCTGCATGCATTCCCATCGGCTCTCCTCGTCGCAGCCGATGATGAGGCGCACGCGCCGCCTGAGCGGCACACAAAGTTCTTTGAGCGCACGCAGCGCGTAGATGCTGGCTAAGGTCGCACCCTTGTTGTCTGTGGCGCCCCGCGCGTAGATGTAGCCGTCGTGGATTTCTGCGCCAAACGGAGGATAGCTCCAATCGCTGCCTTCTGGCACGACATCGATATGGCTCAGTGAGGCGACCATCTCCGTGCCGTCGCCCCAAGTCAGGTCGCCCGCATAGCCGTCGAAGTCGCGCGGGTTGAGTTCAAAGCGCCGCCCCAGCTCCAAGACGATGTCCAACGCTTCCCGCACGCCTTTGCCGAAGGGGGCGTTGGGGGCGCGCTCCTCATCGTTGCGCACGCTGCGCGCTCGCAACAACGCCTGAAAATCGCGCACCATCTCGTCGGTATGGCTCTCAACCCACTCAATCAACGCTTCACGGTTCATAACCTTTGGATTATTCGCTCGCCTATCTTGGACTCCTGCGTTTCTGTCGGGTTGCTCAAAAAAACGCTTCCTTTGCCTACCCCAGCTCCTCTCCCGAACTACAGGAGAGAGCAGCTAATTACCCAACATTCGTGAAGCGGGTACACTTATGCACAATGTCGCGTACTGCAACCAGGCAAGGGATTGCGCCGCCAGTAAGGCGGAAATCTCGCGTGAGGCGAGTTGTGTGGGCACTGTTTTGGGGTCTGTTTTGGCTGGGCGGGCTGCTGCTGGGGAGCGCGCTCGGCTACCTGCACATAGCCAGCGAGGGCACGGTCAGCCGTGCCGTCGCCGCGTACATCAAGGGCGCAACGAACCCTGAGAACGCCTTCCCTGGCAAGCGTAAAATCACCCTCTTAGTGGTGGGAGCAGACGAGAATCGCGATCACCGCAAGCGCGTCACCAACACGATGGCGCGCACCGACACGATTGTCGTGGCGCAGGTGGATTTCGTGAACCGACGCATTCACGCGCTCTCTATCCCGCGCGACACGCTGGTGCGCATCCCGCGCTACGGCTGGGGCAAAATCAACTCCGCGCACGCGCTTGGCGGACCGCGGCTGCTGGTGGAAACCGTTAGCACGCTACTGGGCAACTTGCAAATCGACGAGGTTGTGATCGTGAGCTACAAAGCCTTCGAGCAAGCTATCGACGCTCTGGGCGGCGTCACTATCGAAGTGGAAAAACGCATGCGCTACCACGACAACTGGGGCGACCTGCATGTGGACTTGCAGCCAGGCGTCCAGCACCTGAACGGCAAGCAGGCGTTGGGCTATGTGCGGTTCCGCTACTCCGATAGCGACCTTCATCGGATTGAGCGTCAGCAAAAGTTTATGCGGGCGGTGAAGGAACGCCTGCGCCACCCCAGCGTGTGGATGCGAGCGCCGCGCGCATTGGCTATCGCCCTGCGCCACACGCGCACCACCATGGAGTTCGAGCAACTGCTCGCGCTTGCCCTGTTCGCCCGCCAACTCCCCGACGATCGGATTCGCACCGAGACCTTGCCCGTGCGCGACGGCGTCGGCACCAGCCTCATCGTCCAGCGCGAAGCCGCGACCCAACTCATCCGCGAACTCGGTTTCTGGGACACCGAGACCTACTCCTACGCCCCATGAACCGCTACGGACTGACCCAACTGGAAAAGTTAGCCATCGGGGTGGCGATTCTAATCGTCATCGCCATCCTCATCCCGCTGTACCATCAGCTGGTGGACATCAAGCGCACTACCGACTGCCTTTCCAACCTCAAAGAGCTTGCGACCGCAATCAACTTGTATCAGTTAGATTTCGGCAACGCGCTGCCCTTAGCGTACTATGCGGACGCGGACGGAACGCCCCGCACCGACTCTGCCAATCGCCCGCTGACATGGGTGGTGTGTATCAGTGGCTACCTGCGGCGGGACTTAGAGCGCACGCTGCGCTGTCCCGCCGACCCTACAGGGGGTAGCACGGTGATTAGCGACCCGCGCGATAGTAGCAAGACTTTGCGCCTTTCCTACGGCTTCTACGCGCCCCTGTCTGCCGCGCGCCTTGCGGACTTGGTCAATCCAGGGCAGAACATACTGATTGCCGACAGCTTAGCGGGCGGGCAACTCGGCTCGCTGAACCCCAGCCCCCTGCTCAACGGCAACGACGGCTTTGCGCTCACCTTCGACGACGCGCTGTTCAAGCCGACGGCTCAATCGAAGTATGTGGTGCGCCTTGCAGTATGGCGACGACGCGCCGAGAACGGCTGGGTAGCCGATAACCTGCGCAGCTTTCACGGCAAGGGCGTGAATGTGCTCCATGCCGACGGACATGTCAGCACGCGCGCACCCGAAATTTTGTTTGTGCAACGCAACGCGCGGGGCAGGCTGGAGCCGCCTTGGACGCTGCCTGAACCGCGATCTGACCGCGACTGAACCCATCAGGTACAATTTCCTCGATGCACTTGGACACGGCAGTGGAGCGGTTCCTGAACCACCTGAGCGCGACGCGCTCGCCCCACACCGTTCGAGCGTATGGAACCGACCTTGCGCAGTTTGTGGAGTACGCGTTGGGCGCAGGCATTGAGCAGACAGCCCACCTGAACGAACGACTGGTGCGCAGCTGGCTGGGTTCGCTGCGCACAGCGAGTCGGCGCACGCGCGAGCGCAAACTCTACTGCCTGCGAGCCTTCTTCAAGTTCTGTCGCGCTCAGGGCTGGCTGGGGCGCGATCCAAGCGCGGAAATCGCGCTGCCGATGCCAAGACGCTCGCTGCCTAAATTCTTAACCGTCTCGCAAGTGGAGCAGCTGGTGCAGCAACCCGAGCCAGAGGATGCGCCGCTTAGAGTGCGCGACCGTGCGATTTTGGAACTGCTGTATGCGACGGGTTTGCGCGTTGGCGAGCTGGCGAGTTTGGATGTGGGCGCGTTGGACTTGGCGCAGTCGGCGGCGCGAGTGCGCGGGAAGGGCGGCAAAGAGCGCATCGTGCTGTTTGGACGAGCAGCACACGAGGCGTTGGTAGAGTATCTGCAGCACGCCCGTCCGCGCCTGCTGAACCTGCATAAGCCTACCCGCGCGCTGTTCCTGAACGCGCAAGGCGGCAGGCTCACCACCCGTAGCCTTCACCGCCTCGTGAAACTCTATGGCAAGCAAATCGGCGTCGACATCAGCCCGCACACCTTGCGCCACTCGTTCGCGACCCATATGCTCAACGGCGGCGCCGACCTGCGCACTGTGCAAGAGCTGCTGGGACACAGTCGGCTGTCCACCACGCAGACCTACACTCATCTAACGCTGGAGCGACTGCGCCAAACGGTCAGCCGCGCCCTGCCCAGCCTCAGCTTGGAAGACAAAGACTGACCGTAGCACGGGCATTCTTGCCCGTGCAAGTAGCACGGACAGTCGTGTCCGTGCCATCGTCGGCGGGAACGCCGACGCTACACTCGCTTGGGCGGGACGCCCAAGCCACGCGCGTGGCACGGGCATTCTTGCCTGTACGCGTTGCCTGGAGTGGAGGACATCTGATGACCATTCACGGCACAACCGTGTTAGCCGTTCGGCGGGACGGCAAGACCGCTTTCGCCGCTGATGGGCAGGTCACCCTCGGCGAGGTGGTGATGAAGCACACGGCACGCAAGGTGCGCTGGCTGTACCAGAACCGCGTGCTGGCGGGGATTGCTGGCTCCGTTGCCGATGCGCAGGCGCTGATGGATCGGTTCGAATCGAAGCTGGAGGCGGCAGGGGGCAACCTGCGCCGCGCCGCCGTCGAGTTCGCCAAAGACTGGCGCACTGACCGCGTGTTGCGCCACCTGAACGCGCTGATGGTGGTCGCCGACGCCGACACGATACTGGTCGCTGCGGGCGACGGCAACGTGCTGGAGCCTGACGAGGGCGTGGTTGGCATCGGCTCTGGAGGCGCGTATGCCCAAGCAGCCGCGCTCGCGCTGCTCAAGCACACCGACCTGCCCGCCCGCGTCATTGCCGAGGAAGCGCTGCGCATCGCGGCAAAACTCTGCATCTACACCAACGAACATATCACAGTGGAGGTCTTAGGGGAGTAAGATGAAACGCATGCTGGGCGCAAACGAGAGGGTTCGTCTGGCGATTATCGGCTGTGGCGGGATTGGACGCCACCATTACCGACAGTTCGACCGCCTGCGCACACAGTGCGAAATCGTCGCCATATGCGATGTGTACCAAAAACATCTCGACGAGTTCCGCACTATGACGGGACGCACTGACCTCCAGTCCTACACTGACTACCGACGCATTCTGGAGCGCAAGGACACTGACGCTGTCGTCATCGCCACGCCCGACCATTGGCACGCAAAGATGACAATCGATGCCTGCGAGGCGGGCAAGCATGTGTTTTGCGAGAAGCCCGCAATGCACAACATCGCTGAGGGGCTGGCGATGGTACACGCGGCGCGAGAGCACAAGCGGGTGGTCGCCATCGGGCTGCAGCAGCGCAGCGGCGAACACTTCAAGGAAGCCGTCGAGATTGTGCGCTCAGGGCGGCTCGGCAAGATTACCACCGTCCACTGCTGGAATGTGGGCAACGAGACACCTAATGGCATCGGCAACCCGCCCGATAGCGCGCCGCCCCCCGGCTTAGACTGGGACTTCTGGCTGGGACCTGCCCCCAAGCGCCCTTACAACCCGAACCGCTGTATCTATCACTTCCGATGGTTCTGGGACTACGCAGGTGGCAAAGTGGCGGACTGGGGCGTGCATCTAATCGACATCGCGCTCTGGGCGATGGGCGAGCATAATCCCACAGAGGTGTGCGCTTACGGAGGCAAGTTCGCGCTGCGCGACAACCGCGAGACGCCCGACACCATCGACTGCATCTGGAAGTTCAAAGACTGGACGCTGATTTACACACATCGTGCCTGCAGCGACTACCCTCTGTACGGGCGTGGCTACGGCACGATGTTCTTTGGCACGAATGGCAGCCTGTTCGTTGACCGAGGCGGGCTGGAGATACACCCTGACAAAGAGCGCATCCCTGCCTACAAGCGCGGCGGCTCGGCGCAGAGCGAACCGCACGCGGAGAACTTTCTGGCTGCCATTCGTGAGGGCGCGCCGCTTGCTGCCGATGTGCTGACGGGCGTGCGCTCGACGATTGTGCCTTTGCTGGGCAACGTTGCGTATCGCGTCGGGCGCAGTATCCGCTGGGACGCCACCCGCGCCCAGATTCCTAACGATCGCGAGGCGAACGCGCTCCTGAGCCGCAACTGGCGCGCCCCATGGGGCATCCCGAAACGGTATATTAAGCCGATTGAGCCGTCTGTTTAGCGATTTGTCGCTGTGCCGAGCGCGAACTCGCGGATTGCCATCAGCAGGTCGGGGTTCGTCTCCGTCGGCACGGAGCAGCCGGGCGCAAGGATGAAGCCGTGTCTGCCCACGCCGTCGAGTGCCTCCCGCGCCTGCTGGAACACGCGCTCGCGACACATCTGAGGCAGTTCCAACTCGTTGAGCCCGCCCATCACACAGCGGTTGAATAACCGCTTGCCCTCCGCGAGGCTCAGCGTCGTGCTGCGGTCGCTCCAGCAAACAATTGCAGCAGGCGCGTCAGCTAACAAGTCAGCGTACAGCTCGCCGTAGCCGTGCAGGTGCAACACATTCAGCTTGCCGTCCGAGACCGCGTGCAGAAACGCGCTATCCAGCGGGGCAAAATACTCCTCGTACACGCTGCGCGGCGCGGCGTCCGAGCCAATCCCGTTCACCGCGTAGTAGATGCCGTCGCACACCGTCAGCACCAGCCGCGCGTAGAGCTGCAGGTTCGCCTGAATAGTTCGCACGCCCTGCATCACCGCATCGGGCGCGAGCGCTAAATGCTCCAGCAGCTTGCCTTCGGACAACTTGTTCGCGTAGTAGAAGGCATTAAATACCGTCTCGATGATGGGCACCTCGTCGGGAACCCGCTGACGCAGGCGTTTGAGCATCTCAATTTGCGCTCCGAAGTGCCCCCTGTCGGGTTCCAAGAGGGGTAGTTTCGTCCAATCGTCGACAGTGTGTATGAACGACAGTCCCGTTGGTGTCTCGTAAGGGATGTCGTGCATCACTTTCAGGATGTCAGGCTGGTAGTGGCGCCAGAACTCGTAGGTGGCGCGGCTCATCCCGTCGATATACTGCTGCAGAAGCGTCTCACTGGCGGGGGCGCGGTACTCCGCATGCAACGCTTTTGGAAACCACTCCTCAGAGCGGAAGTGATACCAAAAGCAGTACGGCGTCCGATCGACCGCCCCGCCGATAATCGCCTGCTCAACGCGCTCGCGCGGGGTCATACCCAATCCTCTCCCATCTGCTGAAAAAGCAGCACTGCCTGAATTCTCGGCACGAACTGGGGCTTTTCCTCAGATGCGTTCATGATACCCCGTGATGGGGTATAATTACCGAGCCACATCGTGCGGTGGACAACATCCCCGCGGGCGCACCCCCGCTGTTCACCGCGACGGCAGGAGCGAAATGATGAGAAACCCGACTTTGCCGACCGATTTGAACCTGCAAGTGGAACTGCCGACAGTGATGCCGCGCTCCAAGACGCGCCCTTCTGTGCGCTCCACCGCCGCCCAACGCGCCGTGGAGCAAGACCCCGAAATCCCGTACCTCACAGAGCAGGAACTCATCGAGCGCGTGCAGCAACTGCGCAAGGAGCGCAACGCGATTATCCTGGCGCACAACTACCAACTGCCTATCATTCAAGACTTAGCCGATTTTGTGGGCGACTCGCTGCAGCTCTCGCAGCAGGCAGCGAAGACCGACGCGCCCGTGATTGTGTTCTGCGGCGTGCATTTTATGGCAGAAACAGCGGCGATCCTGTGCCCCGACCGCACCGTGCTGATTCCCGACCCCGAAGCGGGCTGCTCGCTCGCAGCGACCGTCACTGCCGAAGAGGTACGCCAGTGGAAGGCGAACCATCCTGACGGCGTCGTGGTCGCCTATGTGAACACCAACGCCGATGTGAAAGCCGAAGCCGACTACTGCTGCACCTCCAGCAACGCGGTTAAAGTGGTGCAAGCAATCCCCGAAGACAAAGAGATTCTGTTTCTGCCCGATATGTTCTTGGGGCTGTATGTGCAGCAGATGACTGGGCGCAAGATTCACCTTTGGCTGGGCGAGTGCCATGTGCATGCGGGTTTCCGCGCCGAAGATATTATGAACGCTTTACAGCAGTATCCTGAGGCGGACTTGCTGCTGCATCCAGAGTGCGGTTGCGTCAGCCAGTGCATGTTCGCGCTGGCGGCGGGCGACCTACCTGCCGAGCGCACCTTCGTCCACAGCACAGGCGGCATGGTGCGCCATGTGCGCGAATCGAGCGCACCTATTCATCTCGTGGCGACCGAGGTGGGCATGCTCCATCGCCTCAAGAAGGAAGCACCGCACAAGCAGTACATTCCCGTGAAGGCAGACGCCATCTGCGAATACATGAAGACCATCACGCTGCCCAAGTTATACCGCTCGCTGCGCGACGTGGTCTACGAAGTGCGCGTCGAGGAGCCGATTCTCAGTCGCGCGCGCCGCGCGATTGAGCGCATGCTGGAGATTGTCTGATGACGCTAATTGACCCGGAGCTGCTGGCGATCCTGGCGTGTCCCGCGTGCGCGGAGCGACCTCCGCTGGAGCAGCGCGGCGAGTTCCTGATTTGTCGCGCTTGCCAGCGTGCCTATCCCATTCGCGACGAGATTCCCGTGCTGCTGGTGGAAGAGGCGTTGCCATTGGATGCTCTGCAGGGCAACAGTGAACCCAACGAAACGGGCAAGAGCCAACGATAGGCATTCGTGCATTTAGCGCGGTACAGCGAGTTCGTGTCGCGTGCGACGCCACGAGTGAATCGCCTCGCCAATCAGCCAGAGCGCCAGCGCGAAAATCAGCGCACTGAACCCAAGCAGCAGCCAGTTGCCCTGCAGCGCGAAGTTGCGGATACCGATTGCCAGCGCGGTCAGCGTGGCGACGAGCATCAAGCTCATTGGCAACAGGGTATAAATCGTCGGACGCCCTAATGCCCGCAGGTAAAGCGAGACCACCAGCAGCGACAACCCTGCCAACAGCTGGTTCGACGCGCCAAATAACTGCCATAGCAACGCACCAACGGACTTCAACTCGCCCGTGAGCGGGTCAGGCGCTTTGAGCAGCGCGAAGAAGCCGATCAGCCCAACCGCCAGCAGCGTGGCGATAGGGGCGTTCTCCAAAGGCGCAATCCGCCACGCACGCCCCAGCTCCTGCAGGTTATAACGGATAAGGCGTGCGCCTGTGTCCAGCGTGGTCAGCGCAAAGCCAACGGCGACCGTCGCCACGAACACCTTCGCAATCGCTACTGGGATGCCCACGGCGCTGACCAGCGTGCCTGCGCCATGCACGAAGTTCGCCAGGGCGCTGGTGCTTGCCGTGAGCCAATCGGGATAGCGTTGCTGCCACTGGGCGCCCAGCCCCGCTGCCACTGCCAAAAGCGCAAGCGTCGCCAGCAAGCCCTCTGTGAGCATCCCGCCGTAGCCTATCGGCAGCGCGTGGCTTTGCCGATCGAGCTGACGCACTGTCGTGCCCGATGCCACCAGAGAATGGAAGCCCGACACCGCTCCACACGCAATTGTGATAAACAGCAGCGGAACCATCGGCGGCGCACCTTGTGGCGCGGGGTTGAACGCGGGCGCGGTCATCGTGAAGCCGCCTACCAGCGCACCCAGCAACAGTAAGCCCATCCCCAAAAACAGCTGGAACGAGTTCAGGTAATCGCGCGGCTGCAACAAGAGCCACACGGGCAACAGCGTGGCAACCAACGCATATCCCAGCAGCAGGTAAGTCCAGAGGTTCGCCGTGAGTGTGACCCCAAACACGCTCACTACAGGGTAATGCACGCCCAGCCAGACGAACACAAGGCTCAGCAGCAGCGCGGGCACGGTCAGCTTCGCCAGCGACACACGATAGCGATAGAACAGCACGCCCACCACCAGTGCAAGCACGACCAGCATCGCACTGGGCAGAACTGCCTCTGGCACTTGGTTGCCCGCCGCGCCGCTCTTGCTGGGCGCGAACAAGGCGGCGATGTTAATCACAAACACGCCCATCGCCAACGCGAGAGCAGATACGCTAAACAGCAGGAACAGTGTGCGGGCGCGCGCCCCCACCACATCGTATGCCAAGTCCGCCACGCTGCGCCCCCGATTGCGCATCGAGCTGTACAGGCATCCAAGGTCATGCACAGCGCCCACGAAGATACAGCCCAGCACAATCCACAAGAGCGCAGGAACCCAGCCCCAAATCACGGCAATCGCAGGTCCTAATAGCGGTCCCAGCCCTGCGATCGAGGCGAAATGATGCCCAAACACCACCAGCGGCGGGGCAGGCACGAAGTCGCGTCCATCGCGGAGTGTGTGCGCGGGCGTTGCCTCCGAGTCGTTTAGCACGAACACGCGCTGCGCCAGCCAGCGTCCGTACCATCGGTACGCCAGCACCAAAGCCGCCAAAACACCTATCAGAATTAGTAATCCGCTCATAAGCCCTTGCAGGCGACCCTGCCTGCCGTGATGGAATTCTTCGCAGCTTCACCGAATCCTGTCAGCCTTTGACCGCGCCTGCGGTTAGCCCCGCCACGAACTCGCGTTGCAAAAACAAAAACAGCGCCATCACAGGCAAGATGCTCAAGAGCGTGCCCGCCATCAGCATCCCATACTGCTGCTGGTAGATACCTACCATCTGAGTAAGCGCGATCGGCAAGGTGAACCGCTCCGCACTATGCAGGATAATTTGGGGCCACAAGAACGAGTTCCACTGCCCCATAAACGCAATCAACACGAACGCGCCAATCATCGGGCGCACCGTCGGAACCACAATCTGCCAGTAAATCTGGAACTCGGAGCAGCCGTCGATTCGGGCAGCGTGAATCAGCTCGGTCGGCACGCTCAGTATCGCCTGCCGAAACAAAAAGATGCCAAACACGCTCACGGCTCCTGGGATGAGCAACCCCGCGTAGGTGTCCACCAGCCCCATGCGGTAGATGAGTTCATAGGTCGGCGCGAGTGTCACCTGCCCAGGAATCAGCAGTGTCGCCAGCATGAGTATGGTGATGAGCTGTTTGCCTCTGAACTCGTATTTAGCAAGCGCGTAGCCCGCCAGCGACGAGAAAAAGAGCTGGATGACCACGCTCGCGCAGGCGACAAACACGCTGTTCGCCACGAACCGCAGGAAGTCGACCTGCGTGAACAGGTCATAAAAGTTTTTCAAGCTTGGGTTCGGCGAGAAGAAAGTGTAGGAGAATAGGTCTTCAGGGGCTTTGAGCGAGGCTGCAAGCAGCCAAATCAACGGCGTGAAGGTAATCGCCGC
>JANXCK010000137.1 GCA_025060055.1 Fimbriimonadales bacterium
GAACGCGATGGAGCAGTCGACTCAGCAGTTCGAGCAGGAGCTGGTGAGCGCTGTGCGCGAGGTGAGCCGCATCGTGGAGCAGTACCGCACGGTCGCGCTCCAGATGGCTCACAGTGCCGAGCAGGTGCGCCAAGCGATGGATGAGGTCGCCAGTTCGGGCGAGCAGACCAGCGCGGCAGCCCAAGAGGTGAGCGCGTCCAGTCAAGAGCTGGCAGCGCAGGCGCAGGAGGTCGCACGCTGGGCAAACGAACTGTACCAAATCGCCGCGCGGCTCAGCCACGCGCTCGGCGCATTCCAACGCCGCACGCAAGAGGCTGCAACCCGCGCTGCGTAATAATACCAATCGGGGTTTCAAATGCTTCATTTGCCCTCACCCCCTTGCCCCCTCGCCCTCTGGGCGAGGGGGAACTCGGCTCCCCTCCCCTCTTGGGAGAGGGGCTGGGGGCGAGGGTCAAAAAGGGAGCTTCTAACTTTTGAGGCACTTAAGCGCTTCCAACTTGAAATCGTCTCTCTTCCGCAGGGCAGGTTAGGAACCTGCCCCTACCCCAAATACCCTGTAGGGGCGCGTCCCCGACGCGCCCAAAACGAGGCAATTTCACCTGTCAGGCACTTAACAATCGGGTTTCCGATGACGCCATTCGTCAGCGGGACGCCGACGCTGCAATTATCTCGGGGCGAGACGCCTAAGCCACTTACTGGGACGGCGCAGCAGGCGGGCATGGCGCAATCGGCTTCGCAATCGACGCGCCACCTGCTCCCGATCCCATCAAACCCCACTGATAACTCACGCTGAGGGCAATCTGCTTGCCGTCGGTTTTATCAAACAGCAAGCGTACCTCAGGCTGCTGCCTGCGCGGGAAGCGACGAATGAAAATCGGTGCTTGAGGCGCCTTAGGCGACTTGTCGTCCAGCTTGACCTCGATTCGCACGTTGCGCAACGCCGATAGCCCCGTATTGTAGAGTTTGAGCCGTACCTCCTGCTCGCCCGACGGCAGCGACGCAACACAGCCCTCGATCAGGATGTCCTTCGAGTCCAGCAAGCGATACTGAGGCTGAATTTGCGGCGTGCGTGCCCCCGCGAACACACTACCCCCTGCTCGCAACACCGCCGTCAGCGAGGCAGCGAACAGAATCACGATTACGGCTAAAGCAATCCACAGGGCAACGCTGACGCGCATTCGGTTTCACCCCTGCCACTCCGCCCGAAGCACTTCGGGCTTGAGGATCCCAATATACGGCAGGCTCCGATACTGCTGACGCCAGTCCAGCCCGTAGCCCACTAAGAACTCGTCGGGCGCGTCGAAGCCCTTGTAGGCGATGGGGATGTCAATCAGGCGACGGTACGGGCGATCGAGAAACACGCACACTTTTAGGCTGGCGGGTTTGCGCCGTTCCAAGTTTTTGTAGATATACGACAAGGTCAGCCCCGTGTCCAGAATGTCTTCCACGATAATCACATGGCGTCCTGCTATCGGCTCATCGAGGTCTTTGGTGATGCGCACCTCGCCCGATTGAACCTGCGGTCCGTAGCTGGTGATTGCCAAGAAGTCGAGGGTGTGCGGAATGGTCATTGCGCGGGCGAGGTCGGTGAGGAAAAACAGCCCGCCCTTCATCACGGTCACCAAGTGCGGGGTCAGCCCCGCGTAGTCGCGGTCAATCTGCTGGGCGATGCGCCGTACCTTGCGTCTGATTTTGCGCTCGTCGAGCCAAACGCGCTGGATAATCGGTGGCAGCGTCGGCTCGGGCAGCGTCACCGTTTGCACGAACCAAATTGTACCATGCGAACGAAGAACCACAGTAGGCATACGGCAGGAAATCCACCGTAGCCGTCGAACCCGCTGCGCAGGGGAGGTTGGTATGCGACCGTGGGTATGCGCTTGGATAGCGAGCGCAGGGCTATGGAGTGCCAGCTTTGGGCAGCCTGTGGAACCGCGTTCTTTTCCCGCGCACAAGCTCAGCCGCCCGCCGATTCTCGATGGCGTGGTGAATGCCGAGGAGTGGACACAGGCGTACTGCGTGGAGCGGTTCTGGTCACCTTCGCGCCAGCAGTGGGGCGCGTTCCCTACACGCGCCTACATCGGCTACAACGCAGAGGCGATTTATGTCGCGTTCGTCTGTGAGGACCCCGACCCCAGTCAGATTCGGGCGCGCGAGACCAAGCGCGGCGGCAACCTCGAAAACGACGACACGGTGCTGGTGCTGATCGAGCCGCAGGCGCGTGGCTTGGAACCATACACTTTCACAGTGAACGCGCGCGGCGCCCAATCCGACGAGTTTCCCGCAGGCACAACCGAGAACATTCGCTGGCGCGGCGACTGGCAAGCCGCCACGCAAATCCTGCCCAACGGTTGGAGCGCGGAGTTGCGCATCCCGTTCCGCATTCTGCGCTACCCGCCTAAACAAGACCGCTTCGGCGTGATTTTGGAACGCTACATCCCGCGCCTGAACGAAATTTACACCTTCCCGAACATGGGCGCGTACTACTCCACGCAACGCCAGAGCCTCTGGACAGGGCTGGAGCTGCCCCCGCCACGCTATCCGATCATCCTCTTGCCCTACTTCACGGGCGATAGCGACCCGCAAGATACCCGCGCACGCAGCGGGCTGGACATTCGGTATATCGCGGGCGACCCGCTCACTGCGCTACTCACGCTCAAGCCCGACTTCCGCAATATCGCCGCCGATGTAGCGAATGTGGACTTCTCCTACACTGAGAAGTTGCTGGCGGAGACACGCCCGTTCTTCCAAGAAGGCAGTGAGTTTATGCCGCCGCGCACCGCGTTTTACAGCCTGCGCGTGCAAGACTTGAACGCGGGGCTGAAGGCGTTCGGCACGCTGGGCGATTGGCGCTACGGCGGAATGCTCGGCGAGTACCTGCAGAACGGACGCCTGCGCCAATACGGCGTGGGGCGCGTGCGCTACCAGTTTGCAGAGCGGTCTTTTATTGACCTGCTGGGCGTGCGCTTACGCGGCGATGTGTGCGAAGAGACGCTGGGCGCACTGCTCGACACGCGCCGCATCACAGGCGACGGAGAGCTGCGACTGACCGCCGCGTACCATAAACTGAACGGCGACCGCGACGGTGCATATCAGCAGTACGCCTTGCGACGCAACGCCCGCGAACGCCTGCCCAACTACCTCGTGGAATACACGGATATCGAGCCGAACTATCGCCCGCGACTGGGCTTCGCGCCCGAAACAGGCTACCGCGGGCTGAGACTCGGCGCACTGTGGTTCGACCGCCCGCAGAGCGAACGGCTGCTTTACACAGAGACGCAAATCGTGCTAACCCGTCGCACGCGCTACGGCGGCACACGGTTAGACGAGGGCGTCTCGCTGCTACAGCAGTGGCTGTTCCGCTCGCAGCACCGTCTGACGGGCGTCGTGGAGTACCTGAACCGCCCCCCGAACATTGACCGCACAGTGGGAATTGAGTACGCTTGGAATGTAATCGACCTTTACCGCACGGGCAGTCTGTATGTGCGCGCAGGTGAACAGAACGGGGGGCGCAGCTGGTATGTGCAGCTGGCTCAGGCATACGAGCTGGCGCCGCGCTTTCGGGTCAAACTCGATATGGAAAGCCTCGAGATCGACTATCCCGACGCACCCACTGACCGCGCCCGCCAACTGGTGTTCACCCTCAACTACGAGATTGACTCAGAGCGGGCGCTGGGCGGACGGCTCATCCTGAACCGCCTCGAGTTCGGCGGCGAAACGGAGACCACGCGCAACTTTTACCTGACCTACCTGCAGCGCGTGCGACGCGGCTTCGATGTGTATGTGATTTACGGCTTGCCGAATGCCACCCGCTCGCAGAATCGGCTTGCAATCAAGCTCATCACGCCGCTGGAGTTGTAATAAGTGCCTCACAAGTTAAAAGCTCCCTTTTTGACCCTCACCCACAGCCCCTCTCCCGCGACGCGGGAGAGGGGAGCCGAGTTCCCCCTCGCCCTCTGGGAGAAGGGGTCAGGGGGTGAGGGTGAGAAAAGGGGACAATTCAATCTTGGAGGCAATTAAGTGCTTCCCAGATGAAATCGTTGCTTTATCAGGGCGCGCACGGGGGTGCGCCCCTACACCAACGCGGTAGGGGCAGCCACAGGAGGCTGCCCTGTAGAAGAAGACGATTTTATATCAGAGGCACTTCAATCAGGGGTTCAAGTAGCGCGATGTTATACCAATCGGCGTTTCAAATGACGCAATTCGTCGGCGAGACGCCGACGCTACGAGCGCGTTCTGCGTAGCGTCGGCGTCCCACCGACGACATCACGGCGTTTGCTTTGGCGATTGGTATTATGGTACGGCTGAAGCCGTTGCAGTGCAAACCAAGCCCGCCTACGCGGGCTATAGCCGACGGAGGTCAGCTTCGTCCGCATAGGAACGGCTTCAGCCGTACAGGACAATCCGTCATCTGAAATTGGTGTAAAGGCTCCTCCACCCCGCTTGCTGCTGCGCAGGCTGCTTGACAACATCCCTGCGCGAAGCAAGCACGCGGGGTATACTCTCGCGAGCGCAGGATACGCAACGCGCCCTGCACAGACCGATACACTACCTTAGCAAGGAGGAACCCTGAATGGCAGCAGCACACCATGTATGCGGCGGTTTACTTCTGTCCGAGACACACACGGAGGCGATGACATACACCTATCGCGTCAAGCATGTGATGCACATGGCGCGCACTAAGTTTCAAGATGCATGGATTGTAGAGCTGGAGGGCTACGGCAAGGCGTTATTTTTAGATAAAAAAATCCAGTCTGCGCTGCTCGATGAGTACATGTTCCACGAGCCGATGGTGCAACCTGCGATGTTCACGCATCCGAGTCCGCAGCGCGTGCTGGTAGCGGGCGGCGGTGAAGGCGCGACTCTGCGTGAGACGCTGCGCCACAACACCGTGCAGGAGGCGGTGATGGTGGACATCGACGAGGAACTGGTGCGCCTGTGCGACGAGTGGCTGCCCGAATGGCATCAGGGCGCATTCAAAGACCCGCGCACAATGCTTATTTTCGATGACGCCCGCAAAATCATCCCGCAATATCGCAACCACTTCGATGTGATTGTATCCGACCTGACAGACCCGCTGGAGGCAGGACCTTCGCAGTATCTATTCACGCGCGAGTTTTACCAGATGATTTATGACGCGCTGACCGACGACGGGGTGCTGAGCGTGCAGTCGGGCGCAGGCGACCCGTTGTACCCGTACCTGTACGGCTGCATCGTGCGCACACTGCAAGAGGTGTTCCCGATTGTGCGTCCTTACTGGAGCTTCGTGGCGTCGTTTATGCTGCCGTGGGGGTTCGTTTTGGCATCCAAGAGGTATGACCCGCTGGACATTCCGCGCGAGGAGCTGGCGCAGCGTATCGAGCAGCGCGGTGTGCACGGGCTACGCTACTACGACTCTGGCACGCACTATGGGATGTTCAGCATTCCGCCATACCTGCGCAATGTGATTGACAAGGCGCGCGTGCTCACCGACGCGCAGCCGTTCCTGTGGGAGGCTTGAACGACATCTGACCGAGTGGATTAAGGCGTATGCGCGTGCGCTGGGGTTCGATCTGGTGGGGATTGCGCCTGCGCAGTCGCCACCGCATGCGCAGTCGTTTTTGCTGTGGCTGGCACAAGGCTATGCGGGCACGATGGACTACTTGGAACGCACGGCGCACCTGCGCGTCAATCCAGCGGAACTGTTGCCCGACGCTCGCAGCGCAGTGGTCGTCGGACTGAACTACGCGCCGTCCGAGCTGCCCGACACGGACTATCGCATCGCCCGCTACGCGCTCGGCGACGACTATCACCTTGTGCTGCGCGAAAAGTTAGAGACCCTGCTCAGCGCGATTCAGGCGGTCGTTCCTGGCGTGCAGGGGCGTGTTTGCGTCGACTCTGCGCCTGTGCTGGAACGCGACCTCGCGTTGATGGCAGGGCTGGGCTGGTACGGCAAGAACACCTGCCTAATCAACACGCTTCGCGGTTCTTACTTCTTCATCGGTGTGCTGCTGCTCACGCTCGAACTGGAGTACGACTCGCCCGCGCAAGGGGGCTGTGGCACATGCCGACTGTGCCTCGACGCTTGCCCCACAGGCGCGCTGGTTGCACCCTATCAGCTGGATGCTCGCAAGTGTATCAGCTATTTGACGATTGAGCTGCGCGAGGCTATTCCGACGGCGTATCGTGCGTCGATAGGCGAATGGCTGTTTGGGTGCGACATCTGCCAAGAAGTGTGCCCGTTCAACCGCCCGCGTGAGCATCAGCCGTTGCGGGCACGCCCGACCACCGAGCCACGCCTGCAGTCACGCCCGCTGCCTAAACTCGCCGAGATTTTGCAAATGAGCGAAGCGGAGTTCACTGAGCGGTTTCGCGGCAGCGCGATTAAACGCGCCAAGTGGCGCGGACTCGTCCGAAACGCGCTCATCGTGGCGGGCAACAAGCGTGACCCGAACCTGCGCCCCCTGATTGAGCCGTTTTCAGAAGCCGACGACCCCATCCTACGCGAGGCGGCGCAGTGGGCGCTGGACAGGTACAATTCGTCCGCTATGGCACAGGCAGCAACTGCGGAGAAGCCCAAGCGCACCCGACGCAAGCAGAAAACGCCACCGCTGGATCCATGCTTTGCGGGGCTACTGGAGTCCCTTGAGAAACTTCGGCAACTCGACTTGCCTGTGGAGGACGGCGCACCGATGGAAAGCGATTGGCACTACGCGCAGCCGTGGCTGCTGCGACGCTCTGTCGACGCGCTCTTTGGCGACCGCGACGATTACTACTACGGCACGAACATGTTCCTGTACTACAGCTACGAGCAAGCCCAAGAGGTGAGCGACTATGTGCATGGGCGCAGTTCCAAGCAGCCACGCTACAAAGGACCTGACTTTTTCCTCGTGTTGAATGTAGACGGCACCAAGCCTCGCGAACGCTGGGCAGTATGGGAAGAAGGGGGGCGCTACCCTGACCTAATCATTGAACTCATCTCGCCCAGCACGGAAGACAAAGACAAGAAAGACAACATGACCCTGTACGCGGAGGTGTTCCGCACACCAGAATATTTCTGGTACGACCAGCAGAAAGCCGAGTTGAGAGGTTTTCGGCTCAACTTGAGCGCACATAAGCCCGTTTACGAGCCAATCCCGCCCAACGAGCGGGGCTGGATATGGAGTCGTGTGCT
>JANXCK010000209.1 GCA_025060055.1 Fimbriimonadales bacterium
TGGGTCGGGCGTTTTTGGCGGCGGGTTCTCGGAGTGTGGGGATGAGTTTGTGGGCGGTGTCGGACAGGGCGACGGGGGCGTTGATGCGGGAGTTTTATAGTCGGTATGTGGGTGGTATGGCGAAAGATGAGGCGTTGCGGGGGGCGCAGTTGGCGTTGCGGCGGAGTGCGGAGTATGCAGACCCGTACTACTGGTCAGGGTTTGTGCTGATGGGGGACTACGCGCAGGCGCCGCCGCCGAAAGCGCGTCCATCAGGGCGACTTGCTGTAGCCAACGCGCCTGCAAGTCGAACCCTGTCACAAAATCGAGGGGACGCGGCTACACCAGAGCGGAGCCGGACAAAGGGGCGTCGCTCCACAAGGAGGCGATAAGTCTATGCATAACGCGGCAAAGTATCTTGGAACAACGATGCTCGCTGTGCTTGCTCTCGGCGCAGGCGGGCTGCAGCAAGCGTTCCCGCAAAATGCCGACCTGGTGCAAAACGGCGACTTTGAGGTTATCGACGCGGGCAACGACTTCGTCACCTACCGTGCAGGACAGTCCTTCATGGGATGGACAGTCGACCGCGGCACGGTGGACTTGAGCGGTCCCCGCTGGATGGCGGCGACAGGCAAGCAGTCGGTCGACCTGACGGGTTCTCCGGGACAAGGCTCCATTTCGCAGACTTTGCGCACGCAGTCGGGCAGAACCTATCGGCTGCGCTTTGCGCTGGCGGGCAATCCTGAGTGTGACAGGATGTGCTAGTGGTGATTTACACTCGGACAAACGGCGGGACTATCGCCGAGTCGGATCTGCCGCTTATTCAGGCGTCGATGGATGAGGCGAAAGCCTTCTACCAGCGCAATACTTTCTCCCGACACAACACCAACTATTCGTATCTGGTGATTCGCGACTATCGGAATATCGTCGGCGAACACGGCACAATTCCCCCGTGGGTAGTAGAGCCAGATTTGCGTGCGCGAGGCTACCGTGATGACCAGTTCGATGGCGTGATTGTCGTTGCGCCAGGCAGCGGCGCGTACATGTGGGGCGGATGGATTCTGCGCACAGCAGGCTACTGCCAGTCGGGATGGTTCGGGCGTGCTCATATGCCGTGGTTCGTGGTACACGAATACGGACATGTGATCGACTGGCACTTCGAGGCGCTGGGCTACCCGAACTATCCGCACAATCATCCGGGAGTAAACCGTGAGCTGATTGGTGTATGCGGTCCCGATTGGGATGTGAACGCGGATATTTGCCGTCGCTGGTCGCACTGGCTGGAGCTGGGCAGGAACGCCCGTTCGCGCTGGGGGCGTCTGGCGTTCACGCGAGACGCTGATCAAGACGGCTTGCCAGATAATGACCCCCGCTTTGTGATGGACGAGGCGCGGCTCGGCTCTCGCACCGACTCGCGCGACAGCGATGGCGATGGACTGAGCGATTTAGGCGAGGTGATGGCAGGCATCCTCAACGCCTCGAACCCCCGCAATGCGGATACCGATCGCGACGGCGTGCGCGACGGCAGCGACCGCTATCCGCTGTACCCGCTGGCGACGAACGCGCCGTTCCGCCGACTAACTATTGAGGCGCCGCTCTCCAGCCGCACGCTGCTAGGCTCGTACTACTATATGGACACGCGCACGCCCGTCTCGCTCTACATCAACTGGGACTCCAACTATCTGCATATCGTGATTCGCACGCCGTTTACTTCCCCTCCGCCCACTCGGATTCATGTTCACACCGACAATAACAACGATGGGCTTTTCCACGGCAGCGACAACTACCATCTAATCTTCAACACTCAGACTCGTACTCTGGAGCGTCAGGTGCTCTGTGATGCGAATGTCCCTGCTCCCGACGACTTCATCGAGCGTCCGCTGAACGAGCCAATTCGCACACGCATCATTTTGGATCGTTCGCAGACCACGGTGCGGATCGCGATTCCGCGCAATTCGGCGTATGGTCTCGATCTGCAATCAGGCGAGCAGATTGGCATTCGGATTGTGTTCGATGGCTGGGCGCACATGTTCGAGCCGACGACCTACTTCCGCTTCACGCTGACGCAGTAAACCGCCTTTAGCGTGGGGTGCGCTCGCAGGCGCACCCCGTGCGATTTCTAATGCAGATTGATCAGCACCAGCACCATGCCCGTTTTACCTTTCTCCAAGCGGGTCATCGCCTTACCAAGGATTGCGCCGTGCGCTCTGCGTGGGCTGGCGACTGCCATAGCGTAGCCAGGGCGGTTCGAGGTGGTGAGTAAGTCGCCCGGCTCGATTCCGCGTCGCGTTGCATCAGCATAGACCCACACCCGCCCGCTCACCGCGATGGGTGCGTGTGTCGCGCTCTCTTCGGTGTTGCCCAACACGATGCCTGTGGACAGTCCATTCGCGCCAGCAACCACGCCTGCCACGCGCTTGTTGTACGCTCCTCGTGCGCGGCGCAGGTAGCCAGGCTTTTCAGGGTCGATTTCCACTACCATGCCCGGCTCCACCGGTTCACTTAGGGGGAACTTTTCCGCGAGGTCTGCGCCCAGAATCTCCAGCACCCGCACACGAGCAGTACCGTTCACATCCAGCTCCACTTGGGGGAAAAAGGTGCGCACACCCACCTTGCCGTCGCCTGTGAGGCAGATAATATCACCCGTCTGCACATTCCAGAAGTTGAGGCGGTCATCGGCAAGCGCGTTGCCGATAAGCCCTGCGATGTGCCAGCGCCGCCCCGAATTCGCGTTGGTGAACTCGATTCGCGAGTAGCCTGTATCGGTTTGGTGCAAACGTAGCGTTGGACGCGAGGCGTCACTGACCGACTCAATCATCACGCGCCCCTGAAAGAGTCCTCCGAAACCGTTCGGGCTGTTGGTGCGGGCGACAATTCCATAGTTCGTGCCAGAGACGCGTTCCGCGACGGCGTACACGGCAATGCCTGATGCACTATGCGTGGCGAAAAGCCCACCGTAGGCGCTGCCAGTCCCGGCGAAGTTGAGCCCCTGCACACCACGCCCCTCCGGACTTTGAGCGACTCCTTCGACGCCAATTGTCGTGCCGCTATTCGCATCAGCCCGACCGTAGACCCCACGCGTGGAGAAGCTTCGCCCATCAATCCCTGCAAAGCCCGAGGTGGTAATACCCCAAATAGCAGTGTCGGAACTGGCACTCACCCGCATCCCACGCCCTGTGCCCGTGTGCTGCACAATCATCGCATCTGTGCCTGTGCCAGCGCTGACATGAAAGGCAACCTCGGGATTGTTCGTACCAACTCCAACCCGTCCTGCAGTGTAGAAGATGGTGCTCCCCGACGCTTGCCACAGGGTGTCTCGCAGGTCGTCCGCGGGCGCCCATGCGGTTCCGTTCCACTTGAGCGTCTGTCCTGTCGCGGGGCTGGCAGCAGCAACAGGGCGTCCTTGTAGCCCCAGAGCGTTCGAGGCAGTGATGGCATACGGCGCAGGGTTGATGCGCACGCGGGGGCTGAGAGTCTGAGCGCCTATCTGTATCTCCAGCCACCGAGCGTCGCCGCTCCAAACATTCCCGAAGTCGAGTTCCTGCGAGAACAAACCGTTGCTCACTGACACATTCACCGGTCCGACCGTACCCAGCAGCGTTCCACCCGTTGGCGCGGTATAGAGGCGGAAGGTCATCGAGATCGTACCGTTCACAGGGAGGTTGTTCTGGCGCAAGAAGCCTTGGTAGGTAAACACCTGCGCCGAAGCCGTCATCGCCAATAATATCGCACACAGCGCATTCAGTCCCAAGACTCGCGTGATGTTTCGCATGGCTCTGCTCCTTAGACTTTAGGCATCTTTCGCTCACCAGACGAACGCTATCTTTCCATCTGGACGACAGGTTCGTCTCAAGCAATTTGGAATTACTTTAGGCAAGACACAATTCCTGCCAATTCTCGGCGACTGAATTGCAGGAATCTTCGGCAGGAGGGTTAATTAGCAAACACGGCGTGCCGATGCAGGCGGTGGGCTGCACCGTCTTGCGTGCAGAGGTTTGGGCGCGCTAACGCTGAAAGCTGGAGGAGATGATGAAAAGTTTCTGGCAGATAATCGGTTTGGTGCTAATTATCAACTGGGCGGCGGCGCAAGACGGTGAGTTCGCAGACGCTGCCCCTGTCGATGAGAAGACGCCGCTCGCGGCGACGCCCACGAAACGCCTCGCGCCGAATGCGCCCGCCCGCGTGGTGGAACTCCCCGCAACCACAGTGCCTCCTGACGACTGGGAAGGCTACAATCGTCCCTTTACAGTGGCGGGTTATGTTGCGCCAGCGCCGCCTGATCTGATCCAAGCCCTGCGCTGGTCGCCTTATGTAGACGAACAGGGCAGGCGGGGACGGATAGGCGCGCTGATATTGCGTTCGCAAGGCGCGAAAGCGTTGCGCGTGCACTTTTCAGGCGGGCGCTGGCATCCTGCTGTGCAACTGCGAGTGTTCGATCCCATCGGCGGCTATGCCTTTCCCGCTGTTTTCCCAATGTGGGACGCGCAGGGCAACTGGTGGACGACGATTATCTTCGGCGACCAGATCGGGCTGGAGTTTTTCGTGCCTAACCATGTGGAAGATCCCGACATCCCCGACGTCACAGCAATCGCCTATCACTTCGCGGATTTTGAAGGCACGCCTCATGACTTTGAACCCGCATCGGGGTGCCCCCTGAACGATGTAAGTTGCTTTCCCGAATGGCGCAACGGCGCGGCGCGGTCGGTGTGCCTGCAGGCGTTTATAGACCATACTGGGAGTGTCGTTGGGCTCTGTTCAGGAAATGCCCTCAACCGCAACCCCCAAGATTTCGCGCCGATTGTGATGAGTGCGCGCCACTGCCATGGCTCGCCTGAATCGGTGACCTCTATCGCGTTTGTATGGGGCTACTTTACGCCCACATGCAACGGAACCCCTCCCAACCCCAACAGCTTGCCACGCAGCCACGGCGCGATTATGCTCAAGCAACACCCCACCAGCGACTGGACACTTCTGGGCTGTTATGAACCGCTGGGTGCGGGCTACTATGTGGGCTGGGATGCCAGCTTCCTACCAAACGGCTCGAGCGTTGTTGCCATCTCGCACCCTGGAGCAGCTGACGGTCGGTTTATGCGCATCGCCTTCGCAGAAAAGATAGGAGAAGCGCCCTGTGGGACTATCACCCACACATGGTTGATACGCTGGGTGAACTCAGTGGTGCGCCCGGGCAGCTCAGGCTCCGCGTTGCTGGACTCTAATGCACGGGTTCGGGGCACTGCTTCCTGTATAACGACCTGCATTATTCAAGCGCCCTACTGCTGTCCCCCCGACCCCAACTCACTGGGCTTATATGGTCGACTGGATATAGCGTTCCCTATAGTGCGCTGGTATCTGTCCAATATGGCGAATCCAACATTTGTCAATCGTGCGGCATCGGGCGATCCTGACAATCTGGGCGACACCGAGCGGGGAACCGCCGCTAACCCGTTCAATACATTCAGCGAGGGCGTGTTCTGCGTGCCGACTGCTGGCACGGTGCGCATTGCGCCTGGCAACTACAACGAGCCGATTCGCCTCTGGCGTCGCATGCGGCTGGAGCCGAACGGCGCAGGGTTAGTGCGCATCGGCGCGCCCTGATAGACTCGCACTGTTACGCGAACCGTGTGTGGGATTCCTCCGCCTCTGCGAGCGGCTTTTGGGTCTGTGTTCCTATGAATGCGAGGAATCCCTTTCGCTGCGAACCGTCTCAAGGGTCGCATCCCGCCCTTTTCCATCAATCTGCGAAACTTTGTCACGACGCCCGCCCAGAGTCGCTATGAGACCATACCGAAGCAAAACAGGTCTCAACCATCAACAGGAGGTTCAAGTCTATGCAACAGAAACGATGCGCGTATTCTGGGCTATTTGCGCTCTGCGCCCTAAGCGTTGTAATGCTGCTGACCGCATGTGGCGGAGGCGGCGAGGGCGGTGGAACCAATCCCTCGCCTGGCGAGCAAACTTTACGAGGTCGCCTAACCCGCGCCGATAATCCCAACGTAGGACTGGCAGGCGCTCGCGTCGCGCTGTACCAGCGGAGCCGTAGCACGGGCGGCGCCCCTGTGCGAACCACCGCCACAGACAACGACGGCAACTACCAGTTCGTCAATCTCCCTGCAGGCGACTATCTGTTAGTGGCGGAGATGCCCGACGGTAGCTATCAGCCTGTCGAGCTCCCTGTCACAGTACGCCAGCAGATGACTCTCGACCTGAGCGTAATCCCTGCGGGGGTACAAATCGGCAACATCGAGATCACCCTCCCTGCAACGAACGGACCCGACGACTCTTACCTGATTGGACAGGAGTACCAGTTCACAGCGCGCGTGTTTGACATCAGCGGGCGTGAACTGGCGGGTTGGCAGCCCAACTGGAGCATCACAAACGGCGTGGGTAGCATCAACCGCTTCGGACGGTTCACCGCCGCGTCGGTGGGCGACGGCGAGGTGGTCGCCTATTTCCATGTAGGGGCGCAACGCATCCAGTTCCGCAAACCGATTCGCGTGCGCGAGCCACAGGAGAACCTGACTGCCCCGTGGCTGCTGGTTCCTGTGCAGCTTACTGCAAGCAACTATGGCTTACGCGCCTATGACACACGCAGCAAACAGACCCGTCAGGATTACGCGCTCAACGCCGCCCGATCGGGATACCTGAGCTTCGCTCAGGGAGACGTACTCTACTATCTCAACTCCAACGGTCAGGCGGTCTATCGCGTTGTGTTGAGCAGTGGACAGGTGACCTCCTTTTCGCCAGAACGCACTGTCAACAGCATTCTTGCCCTGCCCGACGAGCGACTGATTCTGCGCGATTCGGTTCCCAACTCCGCCGATGGCTTCTACCTCTACGACGGACGCACAGGACAGCGGCTTTCCGACCGCCAGCGCATCGATGTGTCCGATGTGAACGGATGGGCGTTAGGTCCCGACGGCAAAATCTACATCGGCGGACGCTATCGCGACGCAGGGCGACTGGTCAAGGGAGTTGTGCGTTTCCGCTTGGAGGGTTCCAGACTCGTGTTCGACAAGGCAGTTTTGAGCGGCACGGGCGACATCTACGGAGTTGCCTTCGCAGCGAACGGGGACATGATTGTGGTTGAGGAGCGTGCGCTCCGCCGTTATACGAGCGAGGGCGCACCGCTCACTGGCGGGTTCTCACTGCCAGGCAACGAGCGCCCTGAGGCAATTCGCATCGGACGCGGTGTGTTGCAGCCTAACGATGAGGTGCTGTTCGTCCTCACCGATCGAGGCATCTGGCGTGTAAAATACGACGGTGCCAACTTCTCGCTCATCCCTGCGGACTCGAACACGCACTTCCTACGCGGCGACTTCCGCGACTGCGCCGTGTGGAACCGGCAATAAGTGATTAGGGGAGCGCAACGCGCCCCCTGCCATAGAGACTTAGGAGGTGAAGCAAAGTGAAGTGTAAGCATCCACTTCTAAAAGTCGCGCCGCTCCTGCCAGTGATGGTGGGGGGAGGACTGGTCGCTGTTTTCTTGAGCGGATGTTGTACTGACTGCAACCACCGCCTTCCCTTCCCTACCATCCGCCAGTCAGCACAAGCGAACGCTGCAGTTCGCATGGCTCAACACGCCGCAGTTGCTTACTCTGCAATCCAACAAGTGAATCGCGCATCGTCTGGAGCGTGTCCGCAGGCTAATCCCCTCTCGGATTCCCAAATTGAGCTGAATTACGGCAGCGGCTGCACCACAGAGACGGGACAAACCTACCGCGGGCGCGTGCGAATCACTCGTTCCGACCAGTCAGTTTACACTGTCGAGTTTTTCAACTTCGACACAGGCGCAAATGGCTCCGTTAGTGGCACATGCACGCTCCGTAGCCAGAGTAGCGCAGCGCAAATGGAGCTGTCTGCCGACTTGGTGGTTCAGTCACCAAGCTGCGTGGCTCAGTTTACGCTGCAGGGGTATTTAGCGTTGCAAGCCAGCGGAGCCGTGCAGTGGAGCGGCACGGGCGTCTACACAAGCCCATACACAGGTAGAACTATTTGCCACTTCGAGTCGGTGGTTGTGGAGCGGTCGTGCCCTACGCCTTTGTCAGGCAAAGTGCAGGTGTCGTCCAGTACTGCGGTAGCGTTCGAGGTGTATCACACTGCTTGTGGGGTCGCCACGCTACGCGAGGGAATGGATACGCATCGCGAGGAATGGACGTCCTCCACAATCGCTTATCCCTGCCAACCGCCGACGATTCGCCCATAAATCCTGAGCGGGAGCAAATCTGCTCCCGCATCAGCCCCTATTTCTTACTAAACCCCGTCACAACCCCGAGCAAACGACGCTATGCCTTTTCAGAAGGCGTGTCAACAACACAGCTTGTCAGAAGGAGGCTGAACATGCGAACGTACACAATCGGAGCAACATTAGTGCTTGTTGCAGCGCTACACATCGTGGCTGCAAGCGACTTTGGCAGCAAGGAGACCGTCGGCAAAGGCACCGTGAACTGGAGCGCGGGCTACATCGAGGCGAAAGGCGAAGGCGCATTTCCCGCAGATGCTCAATCGCGGGGACAGGCGCGCCTGATGGCAAGACGCGCAGCGATACTTGATGCCCAGCGCAACTTGTTGGAGACCCTCAACGGCGTACGCCTAACCGCAGAAACCGTCGTGCGCAACTTTATCGTGGAGTCGGATGTCGTCCAATCGCGTGTACAAGGCCACCTTCAAGGCGCGCAAGTGGTGAAGGAGCAGGAAAGAGGCGACATTTATGAAGTGACGATGCGCTTACCGCTCAACGGCGTCGCAGCCACCGCGATTGAAGTCGCGCAACAACCCGAAATGTTCGATGTCAAAGAAGAACAAGTCAAAGAATGGTCGCCCCCCCAAGCGGAGGTGAAACTGCCCAAAAACCCGCCCCGACAACGTCCGATACCGCCTGCCGTGCGCCCTGACCCAGCGCGTCCCTACACGGGGGTCATTATCGACGCGCGTGGACTGGGGATGATGCCCTGCATGTCGCCCAAGATTCGGCGTGAAGACGGCACTGAAGTGTGGGGCACGCTGGATGTCAGTCCAGAAGTCGCTATTCAGCACGGCATCGCCGCATGGATCCAGAAAGAGGACGACCTGAAGCACCCTGTCATTCAGAAGCGCATCGGCGGCAACCCGATGTTTATTCGCGCACGTGGCATCGCAGGCGCGAAACGCGGCGACGCGGTACTGACCAACGAGGACGCCCAGCGCCTGCTGAACGCCAACCGAGACACGCGCTTCCTTGAGAAGATGGCGGTCGTGTTCCTGTACTAAAGGAGGCTGACGATGATGACGCTGCACAGACGGAACTGGTTAGCGGCATGCTGCCTACTCTTGAGTTTCGCGTCCTTGGTGGGCTACGGGCAAACAGGCACAGCAAGGGCAACTTACAAGGATGTCGAGGTCGTGGGGAGCGCCCCGATTACTGAGGGCGATGTGGAGCGCGCGCGTCAAGCCGCGCGCGCCCAAGCCCTGCGCAACGCCGTCGAACAAGTGCTGGGAATCTACATCTCCAGCGAGACCCTCGTGCGCAACTTCGCGACCGTGCGCGATGAGATTGTCACCCGCGCCGAAGGCTACGCCAGTATTATCAAAGAAAGCGAAGCGAGGCAGGGCGACCACTGCATATTGCGCGCGACGGTTCGCGTCTACCTGATTGACAGTAAAGATGACAGCAACAAGTCATGGCAGGGCTTGCTGCAAGACCTGCAGCGCCGTGGCGAGTTGCGCAGCAAAGAGATTGCTGTCATCTTCCCGCAAGGCAGCGAGGAGGTGGAGGCGGCGATTCGGGAAGCGCTATTGAGGGAAAAGTTCAAATTGGTCAGTCCAGAGCGCGTCCAGAAGCTTCGAGAAGACCAGCTGGTGCAACAAATGTTGCGCGGCGAGATTGACCTCGCACGCCTTCACGAGCTGCATAAACGCTCGCTTGCCGATATTTTGATTACGGGTCGGATTGCCGTTACTCATCGAGGAACTGTCGGTCGGATTGGCGTGTACGACGTCCGCATCGGTTATCAGGCGATTTTGCTCGATACCGCCGAAATCGTTGCGGAGGCGAGCGAGGAGGCGAAAGGGGTTCAAGCATTGGAGGCATCCCTTGCTTTGAAAAAAGGCACTGATATTGCAATCCCTAAGCTCGCCCCTGCTCTCACGCGCGACTTGCTGCTGGGTGTGTTCGGCAACATTCTCACGCGAGTCAGTGTTGAGGTGGGTGGTTTCGAACGGTTCGCCGACAGTGACGCCTTTGAAGGAGCCGTGCGCAGTGTGAGCGGAGTCCAACGGGTGTATCGTCAAAGTTATGCAGGCGGCGTGCTGACGCTGGAGGTAGAGGTAGAACGTGCGCAGCGCCAACGCCTCACGGGTGCGCTGGAGACGCTCCAGCTGAACGGTTTCCGCGTGCGGGTGCGCACCGATACGCCCAGCCGCATCGAGGCGCAGGTGGTATACCAAGCTGCTAACATCTCCTCGGCGGAGCCTGCAGGAACGGTTGAGAACAAGCCCACTCCACCCAAGAAGCCCAAGAGAGAGCTGCCTGTCCAACCCTCCAAGCCCTAAACGGCTTCTTCCGACCAACGCGTGTACCTCTCCTTCCCTCGGTCTGCCAAAGCAGCCTGCTCCCCCTCTCCAGCAGGCTGCTTTTTTTGTCAGGGCAAACCTGCCACAATTCCACCGTGCTTGTCAGCAAACCCCGTCACAACTGCCTGCGGCGTTGACTAATAAGCATTACCAAACCAATCAAGGAGGCCTGACCATGCAAAACGCAAAACTGCTAAAGTGGGTACATCTGTGGACAGTCGCAGCCGCGACAACGGTAAGCGCAGTAAGTGGCGTTGCACAGGAGGCGGCTCCACCTGCCGCAAACACAAACCAGCGCAAAAAAGTTGTCGTCTGTGTGTTGCAGCCGAACCCCTCCGCAATCGTGACCGATGCGCAATATCGATATAGTGTTTGGCGCAACATCGAGCAGGCTCAGCGTGTGATTGCGAGCACTTTGCTTGGGGAAGTTGAGAACCAATTCCGTCGGGTTTTCGAGGTGAACGACCGCACTATGACAAACCGCATCCTTGACGAGGCGCAGTGGAAACTGATGTTCGAGAGTAACGGCTCAGCAAACCCGCTGCAAATTGAAGGCACAGACTATATAGCAGGCGTCTATGTCCAGGCTATTACCTTCGACGCGCATGTAGAGAGCAGAACGGTTGATCTAGGTCCCTTGGGAAAGCGAAGGGTGAACGTCGTCTTTGCAAAAAGCAAGTTCCTTTTTTCCGTGCGTCTGGTTGACGCTCGAACTGGGCGCACTCTGTGGGATCAGTCGTTCGAAGGCGAGGATGATGATACCGTGGTGGATGTCAATGAAGTTACCGAGAAGATTGCTTATGATGTAGTGGTTGGCGCAGCGCGCAAGGCTGTTGGGAAGATGAGCGAGTTCCTCGCCCGCAAGTATCCGCCGATGCTCAAGGTGCTGGCTGTAACACCTTCAGGAAACTACATCTTAGGCGTCGGCAAGCGCGAGGGAATCAAGCCAGGCGACCACCTGCAGCTAGCGCAAATTCAGCGGATTCCCCGAGCGGATGGTCGGGACTACATCACGCACCAGGCGATTTGCGTTGTGAAGGTGGTCAGCGTGAACGACGAGGATGCTTGTGAGGTAGTGATCATCGGTGAGGCAAACGCTCCGATCAAACCTGATGCAGAATATACCTTTAGCCGTACCTCTCCGCCCAAGAAAAAACGCTGATACACAAGGCAGGGGTGCACGGCACCCCTGCCTTGACTTATGTTCTGCACGAGGTCGACTCCGTTTGCACAGAAACGGCTTGAACTGTCGAGCCAAAGCTTGATTGTCAGCGGGATGCCGACCCAACAGAGGGCGCGTTGGTAAATCGGCGTCCCGCTTCAATTCTCCGAATTCTCTTCAAACCCTGTCACGCGCATGCCCCTTCCAAGCTATACACAATCAGCCAAGCCACACAAACGCTTGGACTTCACAACAGGAGGTAAAACGATGCAACACTCTAAAGCGCAACACAACACGGTCAAAAGGCTCGCTCGCAGCATCGTAGCGGTCTGTCTCGCGTTCGCTGCTCTGTCCAGCGTCGTCTCGGCACGAACCGACAACACAGCCACGCTCCCTGTGGACTTTGACCAGCTCACTCCCGGCTCCTACGCCCCCAACGAACTCATCGTCGGCGTCCACTCGCGCTTCCCCTTGCCTGCCACCGCCCGCGCCTTGACCCAGATCGGAGCCATCGTGGATGGCATCCCCGCGCTGGGAGCCTATCGGGTGGTGCTGGCGCCGCACATCCCGATGCGCGAGGCAGCCGCGTGGATTGCCACGCTGCCTGGCGTGCGCTATGTGGAACCGAACTACTACTT
>JANXCK010000031.1 GCA_025060055.1 Fimbriimonadales bacterium
ATCGCGCCCTTATTCGCGCCTGACAAACCGATCCCTGTGCGCGAGACGATTGTGGAGTCGGCGCAACGCTCGTAAGAGATTGCACGCCAGCGCTGGGGACTCGTGGCTTGGGCGTCTCGCCCAAGCAGAGCATGGCTTGGACAGTCGTGTCCAAGCCGTAGCGTCGGCGTCCCCCCGACGCTGCACGGGCAAGATGCAAGGGCCACACCACCCGCGGGCACGCAACGGACTGACCGTCCCACGAAAAGGCGTCGGCGAGACGCCGACGCTACACAGCAGGACTTCTAACTCTGAGGAGGCAACTTGGACTATGCCAACACTGCAAGAGCTGTATCATCCGCAGTTGTCGGTGTATCTGGAGTCGCTTGTGCCTGCCCGCCCTGCCGTCCTGCAGGCGATGGAGGCGCATGCCAAAGCAACTAACTTTCCGATTGTGGGACCGGTTGTGGGGCAGTTCTTTTACCTGCTGACGCGCCTGACGGGCGCAACGCGCGTGTTCGAGCTGGGCAGCGGGTTCGGCTACTCCACTGCGTGGTTCGCTTTAGCCGTGCGCGAGAACGGCGGCGGCGAGGTGCATCATGTGGTGTGGGACGCGGGGCTTTCGCAGCAGGCGCGCGACTACCTGGGGCGGATGGGGCTGCTGGAGGTCGTGCGCTTCCATGTAGGCGAGGCAGTGCAAACGCTGCAGCAGATAGGGGGCGAGTATGACCTCATCTTTTGTGACATCGACAAGGAGGGCTACCCCGCCTCGCTGCCTGTAGTAAAGCGGCATTTGCGCATCGGGGGCGTCGCGCTGTACGATAACATGCTCTGGAGCGGGCGGATTTGGGATGAGGCGGACGCCTCCGCCGCCACGCAGGGGATCCGCGAACTCACGCGCCTAATCGCCGCCGACGGCGATTTCGCCTGCAGCCTGCTGCCGCTGCGCGACGGTGTGTTGATGGCGGTGCGCCTGCGCTAATACGAAGTTCGGAGCGTGCGCGGGCGCCCGATTCGTCGGTACGATGGCGCGGACGCCACCGTACCGCTTGGGCTTAGACCATTTCAAACAGCCCAGCAGCGCCCATGCCGCCACCAACGCACATGCTCACCACGCCCCACTTGCCGCCGCGCTTGCGCAGCGCGTTCAGCAAGGTAGCGGTCATGCGCGAACCCGTTGCGCCCAGCGGATGCCCCAGCGCGACCGCGCCGCCGTTCACATTTAACCGCTCGCGCGGGACAGGCAGCTCACGCAGCACTGCCAGTACCTGCGCCGCGAACGCCTCGTTGATCTCAAACAGGTCGATATCCTCAATCTGCTTGCCGTGCTTCTGCAGCAGTTTAGGAATTGCGAACGCGGGACCGATGCCCATCGTCTCTGGGGGCACGCCTGCCAGCGCGTAGCCCACGAAACGCGCGATGGGTTGCACGCCGAGCTGGCTGACCATCCGCTCGCTCATCAGCACCACTGCCGCTGCGCCGTCGCTGCGTTGCGAGGCGTTGCCTGCCGTCACTGTGCCATCTGTCTTGAACACGGGCTTGAGCTTGGCTAACGCCTCCATGCTGGTATCGGCGCGGGGACCCTCGTCGCGGTCGAAGGTGAAGCGGTTTTCGTGGACGGTTCCGTCCTTCACGATTTTCTCGTGAACTTCAACGGGAATAATCTCGCCTTCGAACGCGCCGCTTGCCTGCGCCTGCAACGCCTTCTGGTGGCTCTGCAGGGAGAACTCGTCGGCTTCCTCGCGCGTGATGCCGTAATGCTGCACGAGGTTCTCGGTGGTCATGCCCATCCCCAGATAGGCGTCGGGGTAGTGCTGGGTCAGGTACGGGTTCGGGCGGAACACATGCCCTTCCATCGGTACCATCGACATGCTCTCCGTGCCGCCCGCAATACCCACATCAATCTGCCCTGTCTGGATGCGCTGCGCGATGATGGCGATTGCCTCCAGCCCTGAGGCGCACATGCGGTTCACGGTGGCGGCGGGCACCTCGACAGGCAACCCCGCACGCAGCACGGCGATACGAGCGACATTCATCCCCTGCTCGGCTTCGGGCACGGCGCAGCCCAGCACCACATCCTCAATCTGTTTCGGCTCTAACTGGGGCACGCGCTGCAGCGCGCCCTGAATTGCGAACGCCGCGAGGTCGTCGGGGCGCGTATTGCGCAGGCTCCCGCGCGGCGCCTTGCCAATCGCTGTCCGAACTGCGGCTACCACATACGCTGCTTGCATAGTGGCATAGTGTACCCGCTACGACTCAGCAAGCGCGGATTCAAAGCCTGCAGGTGTGCCAACGCCACCAACGCCACAAGTTAGCAGGAATCCGCTTGCACAGCTCGAAGCAGCAAAGTCGCTATGGGTACGCAAGTTGGCTGGAGTGCTTCGGTTGTGGCTCTGATGTTGATGTTGGTGGGTGCGGGACGCGCCGTGCAGGATGGTGCGTCTACCCCGTCGCGAACCGATGTGCCCAAGACGCGCGGCGACTGCCAAACATGCCATCCGAACGAGGCAAGAGACTGGGCAGAGTCGCGCCACGCCGCCGCTTGGGAAAGCGAGACCTTTGCCCAGACCTCGCGCAACCGCACGCTCAAGATGTGCTTACCCTGCCACGCGCCTGAACCCATCTTACTCAAGGGCTTCGGCGAGCATCCCGCGCTGCGCGATCAGGAGCGCACGCACGGCATCGACTGCATCAGTTGCCATCAAGACGCCAACGGCGCGTATCACGGCACGCTGGGCACTAAGACGGACGCACACGCCACTGTGAAAAACGAGCAGTTCGGTACGGTCGACATGTGCGCCACTTGCCACGAGATTTTCGGCACGGTCGACTGGTACAAGCAGAGCGAGTGGGGCAAAGACCCCAACGGCTGCGTGAACTGCCACATGCCTGTCGTGGAGCGCCCGATTGCAACAGGCGACGGCTTGCCCGCACGCAAGGCGCGCATTCACAAGTTCGAGGGCGCAACGCCCGAAATGTTCCAAAAGGGCGTCAAGATGAGCCACGAGCGTCGAGACGACCACCTGCAGATTAAGTTGGAAAGCGTGTGGGTTGGGCACACTGTACCCACGGGTCCCGAATATGTGGTTGTGATTGTAGAGGCGCGCTTTTTGCAGGGTGAAAGTGAGGTAGGCAAGCATCAGACGCTGCTGGCAGACAACACCGCCATCGACGGCAACGACACGCGCCTCAAGCCTGGCGAGCGCAGGGTCATTCGGGCGCCGATTCCCGACGGTGCGACCGAAGCAATCGTGCGTGTGCTCCACAAGCGCAACCGCGACCTGCCCGACGAGCAAGCGCGCGTGCTGTATGAAGCAAAAGTGGGATTGTAGCTCAGAGCTGCTAATACCAGTCAGCTTAGCAGACGCCGTCATGTCATCGGCGCGACGCCAACGCTATGGATCTGCTTGCGTTGCGTCAGCGTTCCGCTGACGAATGGCATCATCGGAAACTCCGATTGGTAAGTGCCTCCGATATAAAATCGTCTCTGTTTGTAGGGCAGCCACAGGGGGCTGCCCCTACGAGTTTGCGTAGGAGCGCGCCCCCGTGCGCGCCCTCAGAAACGAGACTTATTAGCCCGCGCAGGCGGGCTTGGTTTGCACAAGAATGGCTTCAGACGTTGGGCGTGTACGCTATTTCATACTCTTACATCATCTGATACTCTGCCGAGCTGAACACAATCTGCAACGCCCCCTGCACCATTTGTCGATCGCGCTGGCGCAAGGCGGCGACCCCACCCCGCTTTTCCAAGTATTCTCGCAGGCTCTGGCGGGTAGGCGGTAGCAAACTCACATCCAACACGCTCTCTAAGCGTTGTATGAACTCGTCCAGCGTGCGCGGGGCGGGCAAGCCGACCAGCTCATGCAGCGTTGCGAAGCCGACGCCGCGGCGGTCGGGCAGCAAGAACTCGGCGAAGCGCATCCGCTCCAGCATCGTCGTGGAGCTAATCCACGCTTTGCCCCATTCCCAGCCTGCCACATCGGGCGGATACAGGAGCGTCTGCCCGATACGACGCGTCCACTGAGTGGCAAGTCGCAGGTACGCCGCCAACACGCGCTGCCCCGCGCCCTCGCTAAGGTTCAGCTGGCGCAGACGCTCGCCAACGCCCACCTGCCGCAGCGTGCCCACCACGAACTCCACTGGGCTTTTCACCCGCTTGCGCCAGTTGGCGCGGCTCCAGAACGCAGGCGTGAGCAGTAGGCGGCGCATCAAGGCGCGAATACTGTAGCCCGACTCGCGGAAGGCTCTTGCCAACTCCTGCACCGTGCGCTCGTCAGGCGGTGCAACATCGTTGATGAAGTGCTGATAGAACTTTCGTGCGATAAACGGCGCAGTTGCGGGATGTTCCACTGCCATTTCGATAATCTGCTCGCCCGTGAACCTGCCGCGCTTGCCGAACACCTGTTTCTCGCCGTCGTCGTGCTGACTGCGATGGAACACGAAGCTGTTCGTAACTCGGCTGAACGACCAGCCCGTGAACGCCCGTGCTGCTTCCTGAATGTCGCGCTCGGTGTAGTTGCCGACGCCCATCGTGAACAGCTCGAACAGCTCCCGCGCGAAGTTCTCGTTCGGCTTGCCCTTCATATTCCGATTGCCGTCCAGCCACACCAGCATCGCGGGGTCTTTCGCCACTTCCTGCAGGAGTGTCTTGAAGTTGTCCAGACCCAGCCGCTGGAAGAGCTGGATTTGAATGAGCATCAGCCTACCTGCCTGCACTTTAGATGCGGAAGTGGCAAAATGGTTATGCCAGAACAGCGCCACGCGCTCCTGAATCGGCTGCTGCGAGACGAGCATACGGTAAAGCCACCATGCGCTGACGGCTTGGGGTTGGAGGTTGCGCATCTCGCCCTGCAGAGTGCGCAGTATCGCTTCGTCGTCGATCCCGTAATCGTAAGGGCTTTCCAGCAGTTTATCCACTGCGCCCTCAATACCCAGCGCGACCAGTGGCTCGACCTCGTTTTCTCGCGCGCTGAAACCTGTGCGCCTGCGTAAGTGCGCCAATCGCTCTCTTAGGCTCGACTGCATACCACTGCCCTCACTTCATATTGACGACTCTGGGCAGGAACGGTTCAGGGTCGGATAATAATACCAATCAGGGTTTCAAATGTCGTTGTGCCCACACCCCCAGCCCCACACCCGCCACCCGGGAGAGGGGAGTCCGATCCCCCTCTCCCACGCAGTGGGAGAGGGGGCAGGGGGTGAGGGCAACACGGCGTCTGAAACGGCGATTGGTATAATACCAATCAGGGTTTCAAATGACGCGTTGTCCTGTACGGCTAAAGCCGTTGCTCTGCAGACGAAGCCAACCTGCGTCGGCTCTTAGCCCGTGCAGGCGGGCTTTGTCTGCACAGGAACGGCTTCAGCCGTATCAAAATATTGCGCTACTTGAAACCCCGATTGGTATAAGTGCCTCAAATGTGAAATCGTTCCATTTGAGGCGCGTTGGGAACGCGCCCCCACAGGGCGTTGCAGGTAGGGGCAGGTTCCTAACCCGCCCTGCGAAAAACGGGAAGATTTAACCTTTGAGGGACTTAAGTGCCTCCAACTTGAAATCGTCCCTTTTTAGCGGGAGGCATAGGATGCAGTGTATGGGCGAGGTGACCTCGCCCATACGGGCGCGGTTCCCGCGCCCTGCCAGCGCATTGAGAGACAATTCAATCTCGGAGGCACATAAGTGCCTCAACGATTAACACGCTCCGCCTTGATTGTCGCTGGCTGACACCTTACAGAGGAAGGTTTGCTCAAGCCCGCCTGCTGCCAGTCCTGAATCGCGACGTCCGTATCGCAAGTAGCTTTAGGACTGGAAGTGATTTTCAGCACGACAATTTCACCTGCGCAGTCGCTGTAGTTAGGGCTGCTGATTACTAATGCTGGGCGGGTTTTTGAGCCTGCTTGGTCTGAATAGGGGAAATCCACTTCTACAACATCGCGAGGGGCGTAGTTAGCTCTCAGCTTCATCATCGTCCCACGCTTCAGCGGTCAGCATCAACCAGCCTTGCTCCTCCGCAACCTCGTAGAGCTGGTCAACATCCACGAGTTCTACTGTGCAACGGTAAAGAATGCCAAGCGTTCCTGGTGGGAGGGAAGGGTAGTACTCCTGTCTCAACGAGGGAAGCAGCCCCTTCTGTATCCAGTCGTGGATGATCGATTCTTGGGCACCAATCAGCTGCGCCGCTTCAGAGATAGAAACCAGCCGAGCCACATCGGTATTGTACCACACTTGACTCGCTCAGCCGTATGGATGTGGTACAATCTTTGCAAGCCCCTAAACTCCAGAAACCCCAAAAACTACCCCACTCTCGCCCCCGAATTATCTGCCCTAAAAGAGCGAGCTAGTAGCAGAGCTTTCACTACTGGCTGAAAGCTCGGAGCAGGCGATTGAGTGCGCCTGTCCACGCTCTTTGGGGCGCGCGGCTAAACCTA
>JANXCK010000098.1 GCA_025060055.1 Fimbriimonadales bacterium
AGGGCTGGTGTACGAAGGCGATGACCGCTATGTGCTGCTGACCGACATTCAGGGCATGGAAGACGCCTGCGGCGATATGGACTTCAAAGTGGCAGGCACTGAGCAGGGCATCACGGCAATCCAGCTCGATTTGAAAATCCCTGGCTTGCCGATGCCGATTATCGCGGAGACGCTGCAACGCGCCCGCGAGTCGCGACTGTTCATCCTGCAGAAGATGCTGGAGGTCATCCCCGCGCCGCGTCCTGAGGTGTCGCCGCGCGCCCCACGCATCTTCGTGATGGAAATCAATCCCGACAAAATCGGCGATGTGATTGGTCCTGGCGGTAAGACGGTCAAGAAAATCACGGCGGAGACAGGAGCGCAGATTCAGATCGAGCAGACGGGCAAGATTTATATCGCTGCGCCCGACGGAGAGTCGGGCGAGCGTGCCCGCCAGATGATTGAGGCGCTCACCAAAGAGATTGCCGTGGGCGAGGTGTACGTAGGGCGTGTGACGCGCCTGATGGCGCGGGGCGCGTTCGTCGAGGTGCTGCCTGGCAAAGAGGGCTTGGTTGACCTGCGTGATTTGACCGATCGGCGCGTCAGTCGTCCCGAAGAGGTGGTGAAAGTCGGCGACATGCTGCGCGTGCGCGTCAAGGAGATCGACCACATGGGGCGCATCAATCTCACGACGCGCGGGCTGGAACAGCCTGCGCAGTTGAGCGCGGTCAGCGCAGTCGCCCAGCCCATCAGCAGCGCGACGCCGCGCAGCGGTGGCGACCGACGCCCTGCACCGCCGCGCACGCCCCCACGCCCCGAACGACCCGCTAAGCCCGAACCTGCGGAGGAAGAGATCCCCAAGCCGCAGTTCCGCCCGAAGCGCTGACTGGAGATCGAGGTGCGCCTGCCCGATACGCCCCCGCCCGACGCGCACGCCGCGTGGGAGCAGCTCAAAGCCACGGCAGTGCGCGGGCTGAACCTGCCCGACGACGCCCTCCGACGCGAGAACCTGTACGAAGCACACGACTCCTCGGCGTGTCTGAGAGGAACTTAGTCCGCGCCAAACAACTGCTCTACCAAATCCGCCTTAGACATCCCCAAATAGGCAGCCACATCCTGCAAAATGCCGTTCAGCGTGCCCACGCGCAGCGCGTCGTGGTCGGGGATGGTGAGGTGATGCTCGTAGCCCATTCGAGTGGAAGTCAAGCGCATGTGGCTCCCCGTTTGGCGCGCGATGGTGTAGCCAAACGGCGCTAGGCGTTTCGCCAGCTCACGCCCACTCACATCACGCGGGAGCCTCAACGGGCAGAACCTCCTCGTGGACGATGTGCAAGCGCACGAGGCGCGGACGCTCGGACGGCTCGAAGTGGCACGCAATCGCGTCCTGAATCTGCCGACGCAGCGTGTCTAAGTCGTCCGCTTCGGTGAAGATGCTATGCCCCAGCGCCCGCGCCTCATAGCCACCCTCTGCCGACGGCGAGACCAGAAAAATGATTTCGCTCATCGGCGAGGATTTTACCTCACTTGCTTGCAGGGATCAAAAGGCAACTCGGTATAATCCTGACGGTGACTTTCGCATGGAACCGGTGCTGCGCATCCGCACGCGCGTCCTGCCTGGACACCGGATAGAGATTTACAGCCCCCAGCTCCCCGAAGGCGCGGAGGTGGAAGTGGCGGTGTCGGCGTTGCCCCTCCAGCCGCGCTGCTCGCTGGCGCAACTGATGCGCGAGCGTCCTCCTTCTGATACGCCCCAAGCCGTCGACAGCTGGGAACAGTATGAGCAACTCTTGCAGCAGGAGCGCGACGAATGGGAGCGTTAGGGTTCCTGTCGGGACACACGGTCTACATAGACGCCAGCAACTTGATTTATTCAGCTAGAATCGCACTATGCCAACCGTTCTGGAAGGCTTGGGGGAAGAGATTACCGCCCGCGCGCAAGAGTTTCAGGGCAAGCACGTGCGCCTGATGGTGCTGGACGACGAGCCAGCGCCGCCACACCTGCCCAAAGGCATCCCCACCGCGCACTTCGACCGTGTCGCAGGCGCACTCTCCGATGAGGAGGTGGACGCGCTGCTGCAGGCGATTGGGGAAGGCTGTGAGCGCATCGACACAGAACGCTGGCGTATCGGCTGCCACTGCTGACGCGGGACAGACACTTTGAAGCCTTATACCAATCGGGGTTTGAAATGACGCAGTGTCATGGACGGCTAAAGCCGTTGCTATGCAGACGAAGCCGACCTTCGTCGGCTGTAGCCCGCGCAGGCGGGCTTGGTTTGCACAGGAACGGCTTCAGCCGCACCAGAGGAGTGCCAGCGCCCCCGCCGACGGCGCGTAGGGGCAGACCCCTGTGTCTGCCCTCTGAAAGGGGTTGCCCCGAAACAGGGCGCGCACAGGGGCGCGCCCCTACCGTCGCGTCGGCGTCCCCGCCGACGAGATTCGTCCGCGAGACGCGGACGCTACGGTGGCGTCGGCGTCCCCGCCGACGGACATACCCAGACGGCTAAAGCCGATCCCATCTAAACAAAGTCCGCCTGCGCGGACTGCGAAACCCCGCGCAGGCGGGGTTTCGTTTGCATCGGCGCGACTTCAGTCGCCTATAATCCTCACAGAAAAACCCCCTCAATCCGCCCTCGAAACGGCAGGAATCCAGAAAAGAACTGCGTATCCTATTTACCCAGCCGTTGGCGTGGATTTGGACACCTTCGGGTGGTTTTCGGTGGATTGGCACGCTGCGTGGGTTCAGCAGTCAGGCACGTGGGATTTCGGGCGCTGGGCAGATTGTTGTCGGCAACTCCGACGGTAGCGTGTTTCGCTGGACTCAACAGCACGGGATGGAAGACCTGAACGAGGTCTACTGGCATCTGCTGCGGGATGGCTCGCGCATGACGGCGGTCTATGACATTTCGCGCAACGGGCGTTATATCGTGGGGCAGGGCTACAACGCGCAGACGGGGCGTTATGAGGCGTTTCTGCTGGACACGCAGGGCAACTATCAGTGCCAGCCAGCCAATCCTGCGGATGTGAACGGCGACGGCGTGGTAAATGACGCAGACCTGCTGCGAGTGTTGCTTGATTTTGGTGGGCGGCGTTGTCCGTAGTGCCCTCATTCCCTTACCTGACAAGGGTACATCACTTGAGTTCACCTCCTTCACCTAACCCCAAAATCGCCCCCACATCCCACTCCAACACCCCAAACAACCACCCCCCACAACCCCAACCACCCCAACCAACATACCCCACACACGCCAACGCACCCAACCCCCCACCCCAAACCCCAACACCACCACCCACCGCCCCAACACACACCAACCCACTCCCAAACACCCACCCACGCGCCACCCCCGCGCCCGATGCCAGCCCCAACTCCCACACTTTAGCTGCCCAAACCCCTGCTCAATCCAACCCCGCAGCCCATACCACGCCCCCACCACCCCCGACGCAGGCAAGTCCGTCCACAAGTACCACGGCTCTTTCGCCGACGCCCCCCAGAACACCACCACAGTCCACCGCAACCCATACGCCAACGCAGCCCCCTCCACAGCGACCTGCGTGCCCTGCGCAGGACTAAAGTCCGTCAACGGTCGCGCCTGTCGCTGCCATCGCGCCCGAAACTGACCCTGCGGGTTGACCCGCAGTAGCGGATGCCAGCCGTAGCGTCGTACCGTTGCAAACAGCCACACCGCCCACAGTCCCCGATCGGCAAGTACATACACAGGCAACCCGCGTGGCACGCCCCGTCGCACCTGCGCCAGCAACCGTTCCCATTCCCCGCGCCACGCTGGGTTGCAGGCAGCACGCGCCACGCCACAGGAATTTGGTATTACAGGTTTCAAGGCGGTTTAGCCCTTGAGGGACACGCGAACAGGCAAATCTTAACCCTTCCTTAACCTAAGCGAGAGGTAAAATGTGGGTTGGGAGGTTCAACAATGCGACGACACGGCTTTACGCTGATTGAGTTGCTGGTCGTGATTGCGATTATCGCGATCTTAGCTGCCATCCTGTTCCCTGTGTTCGCCCAGGCGCGTGAAAAAGCGCGTCAGACGATGTGCCTTAGCAACATAAAACAAATAGGATTAGGGCTGAAACTGTACATCACCGACTGGGACGAGACTTTCCCGCGCATGGACGGCTGCATCAACACCCCAATCCCATGGAAGCCTGACGCCATTGGCTGCAACGGACCGTACGGGCGTCGCGTCAACCACTTCAAGTGGCAATACTGGGTGTGGTTGTACATCAAGAACATCGACATCTTTTTCTGCCCAAGCCGCTCTATAGAGACTCGCGAAGGGCGTGAGGCATGGGAACAGCACGCCGAGATTCGCGACAGAGGGTACGCGCTCGCGCTACACATCACGGGTGCTACAAATACTCTGAATAACCCCAGCGAAGCGGCTTTCCGAAACTCTTTTCTGGGTGGCAATATGGCAGGTGTGCTGCGCCCTGCCGAGACGCTGCTGGTGATGGAGTCGCAGCGTCAAGCACTGCCTACCTATCACTTCCCTGCAGCGTACGTCACCACTGCCTACCCATTTGCTCATCGCCGCGCGTGGACGAACACTTTGCTGCTGGGTCAGGCGCGACGCGTTAATCGGCTTTGGGCGCCCCACATGGACGGCTTCAACATCCTGTATGTGGACGGGCACGCCAAGTGGATGCCCGTACGCGAGTTCTTAGCCAAGTGTCCCCCCCCAGAAGATTACCAACCCCCCTCCGATGCGCCCGAGCTGCCTGGCGGGATGACTGTTGGCGCCCCTGGACAGCCACGCTGGCGCGGCGACTGGCCTTTGTGGGGTCTGTATCGTGAGCTGGCGACTTTGAACTAATACGACGGCGGAATTCGCGCACTCAACGCCCCTTCTTGCAGGAAGGGGCGTTTTGCTGTTGAATCCACATGCGGTATGAATCACTTAGCAAGGACGCTACTGGTTGGGTTGCTCACGCTGTGGGTGAGTCTTGCTAATCCCCCTGCTCGCAGAGACAGCGATTGGCTGGTTCGCGTCGGGCTGGAGCAACACGCTTGGGCGACGGTGCTGTATGTCGGCGTTTCAGAGGGCAGGCTGCGCTGGTTCGACCCGCGCACAGGTCGGACACTCGGAGAGGGCATCGCAGGGCAAGTGTGGCAACTGCGTCGCGAGAACGGACACTACCGCGCCTTGAGCGGAGAAACGCAGCTTGTCGCGGAGCGACTGGCAGCGGAGCCTGTGAACAGCGGACTGATGATGGTAGGCGCTGCGCCGACCCAACTGCGTCGCTATCGGGGGCACTTAGAGTGGGTTGAACGCGACGGTAAGCTGCTCACACTCAATTGGGTTCAGTTGGACGAATACCTCAAAGCGACGCTGCCACGCGAGATGCCACCAAACTTTCACCCTGAGGCGCTCAAAGCGCAGGCAGTGGCAGCGCGTTCGTTCACCTTGCGACGCCTGAACCGCTACCGCCGATGGGGCTACGACCTGTGCGACCACGCACCTTGCCAAGTGTACGGCGGTGTGGATGCCGAGCATCCGAACACGAACGCGGCGGTGGATGCCACAACGGGCGAGGTGCTGACCTTCGGAGGGCGCGTGCTGGAAGCCGTCTACACCAGCCACTGCGGCGGGCACACCGCCCCCGTGGAAGTGGCGATGCAGGGCACGCGCCCCCTTGCGCCCTTGCGTGGCGTGCCCGACCGCGACGCTGAAGGCAAGCCGTTTTGCAGCGATGCCCCCAACAGCCGATGGACGCTCACTCTCACGCGCGAGCAACTGAGCCGCCTGTTCCCCCAACAGGGACAGGTCTCTAAGCTGCAGATTGCCGAGCGCACTGCAGGCGGGCACGCCGTTCAGGTGGAGATTCACGGCGAGCAGCGCGTGCTGCGCCTCTCAGGCATTCAGTTCCGCGTGGCGGTCGGTGTTGGACGCCTGCGGAGCCTGATGTTCGAGGTTCAGGCAATTGCCGAGGGCTGGAAGCTGGAAGGGCGTGGCTCGGGGCACGGCGTCGGCATGTGCCAGTGGGGAGCGCAGGGACGCGCCCGCGCAGGGCAAACCTATCGCCAGATTCTGGAAGCATACTACCCCGAAGCGACGCTGCAGCGACTGTAGCCGTACTACTCCTGCGCGCCGCCGAACAAGTCGCTCACAGGGATTGCCCAATCAGGCGCGAACAGCGGCGTAATAACTTCGTCCAGCGTGTAGTAGCGCACAGCTTTGTACGCATCACCAGCTGGCTCTCGGTAGACTTCCGACCGTCGGTCTTGCAGGTTCACAATCCAGTACTCTGGGATACCTCCCTGAGCATACAGTCGCAACTTTAGCGTCTGGTCTTTCGGTAGTGAGGCGTAAGCAATTTCAACCATCAGCAGGGCAGTCGTAGGGTGCTGCGCGAGGTAGTCACGCGGGCGTCCTGGCACAATCGCAAGGTCGGGGACTAACTCATTTTCGCCCAAGCGCAAGGGCTTTTCAACACGCGCATGCCAAGCTGCGGTGTCGCGTCGGATGAACTGATACGCAATCTCGGAGCCTATACTCGCATGCTCAGGTCCTTCAGGAGTCATAGGGTAAATATCTCCTTCAATCAGTTCATATTTGCGTTCGTCGTCGAAAAACCCCAGCTCGCCCAGCCTGCGAAACATTTCGGGCGTGAAATACAGCCGCTGCAGCGAGGGATGGGGCGCCGCAGTCTTCGCTACGGGCAGCTCAGTGAGCGTGGTGGTTGCGGACATCGGTTGCAGTATACCTCAACGAGCGTAGGAGTTTCTGCAGTATGCGCGAATCCCGCCTCTGATGTTCAGGGCGCGTCTCCTGCCTGCGTTGTTAGGCGCAGCGATTGTACTGACGGTGCTGACCGTGCTGGTTGCTGCAGCAGGCAAGCCCGTCGGCAAGAGTTTCCTGATTATTCTGCAGGGCGCGATAGGCTACCCGCGCACGGAAGCGTTCAGTCCAGCGGATGCGTGGGACGCTGTGCTGCACGATATGACGCTGTTGGTGCTAACGGGACTGTCGGTGGCGATTGCGCTGCAGGCAGGGCTGTTCAACATCGGCGCGGCGGGACAGCTTCTGGCTGGGGCACTTGCCGCCGCGTGGGTGGGGACACTGCAGGGCGTTCCGATGCATTCGCTCGTCGCACTGCTGGGGGGTATGGCAGCGGGCGCGCTGTGGGCGTTGGTTCCTGTGTGGCTCAAAGTGCGACGCGGTGCGCACGAAGTTATCTCTACGATTATGTTCAACTACATCGCGCTCTACCTAACGCACTGGCTGGTCACGGAACGACTGAAAGACCCTGCCAGCGACGCGCCGCAGACCGTTGCGATAGCGGAAGCGGCGCGGTTGCCCCTGCTGCGCGACGACTTGCTGCAGGCGAGCTGGGGGCTGGGAATCGCTGTTTTGGTGGCGTTGGCGCTGTGGCTGGTGCTGTATCGCACGGTGTGGGGCTACGAGGTGCGTGCCACCGGCGCGAACCGCGACGCCGCCGACGCTGCGGGCGTGCCGACTGCCCGTCGCATGGTCGAGGCGATGCTGCTTTCAGGCGCGCTGGCAGGACTGGCAGGCGCCGTGGAGGTGTGCGGAACGCAGTACCGTTTCTTCGAGGGCTTCCCCAGCGAGTACGGCTTCGATGGGATTGCCGTTGCCTTGCTGGCGGGCAATCATCCTGCGCTCACGCTGGTCTCTGGATGGCTCATGAGCGCGCTGCGCAGTGGCACTTATCACCTGCACGCGGAAACGGGCGCACCGAAAGAAATCGCCACTGTGCTGCAAGCCGTGCTGATTCTGTATGTCGCTGCCGTCTACTTGCGCAGGCGGCGCATCGAGACCTAATGTCGCACGGACTGTTAGTCCGTGCCACGCGGTGTGGTGTAGCGTCGGTGTCCCGCCGACGGTTCGTCCGCGAGACGCGGACGCTACGATGGCGTCGGTGTCCCGCTGGCGAGTCGTCCGTGAGACGCGGACGCTACGATGGCGTCGGTGTCCCGCCGACGGTTCGTCCGCGAGACGCGGACGCTACGACAGTGTCGGCGTCCCCGCCGATAGCACAAAAAACAAACGATGAGCGAGCTGTTCGATGCGCAGTTAGTGGGCACGGCAATCCGACAAGCAACGCCGCTGATTCTGGCAGCGCTGGGCGGATTGATGAGCGAGCGCGTGGGCGTCATCAACATCGGGCTGGAGGGCAAAATCCTGATGGGCGCGTTCGCCGCGGCGTTGGGCACACTGCTCACAGGCTCGCCTCTCGTTGGTCTGATTTGCGCCATCGTGGTGGGCTTGGCGCTCGCGCTGCTGCACGCTGTTGCCACGCAGGAGCTGCGTACAGACCACATCGTGAGCGGCGTGGCAATCAACCTGCTCGCGCTGGGGCTAAGCACTTACCTGTTCCGCCAGATTATCGTGCCGCGCGAGGAAGCGGGCGAGTCGTCTGTGGTGCGCATGTTCGGCGCGGCGTCGTTGGGGGGACTGGAGAACCTGCCAGGGCTGAACGCGCTGCTCAAAGACCAGAGCTGGCTCACGCTGTTTGCGCTGGTGCTGCCGTTTTTGCTGCTGGTTTTGCTTACGCGCACACGCTGGGGTCTGCGCGTGTATGCCGTCGGCAACGATTCGATCAAGGCGCGCACGATGGGCGTGCCTGTCAAGCGGTTGCGCTATCTGGGCGTGCTGTGGTCAGGCGTGCTGGCGAGCATGGCGGGCGCGTTCCTGGTGCTGGCAGCGACGGGGCAGTTCCGCGAGAATATGAGCGCAGGTAGGGGGTTCATCGCGCTGGCAGCGCTGATTTTCGGGCGATGGCATCCGTTGGGTGCGGCAGGCGCAGCGCTGGGGTTCGGCTTCTTCGAGGCGTTGCAGATGCGCCTGCAAGGACAGCCCGTGTTCGGCGTACAACTGCCGACTGACCTGCTGCTGATGCTGCCCTACCTGCTCACTGTGATTGCGCTGATGGGCTTACTGGGCAAGATGAAACCGCCGTCGGACTTGGGGAACTAATCCTCCAACAGGTATAGCACCAAGCATTTGCACGCCCCACCCGACTTGATGAACTCGCTCATCGGCACTTCGTACACTGTGTAGCCGTGTTCCTCTAAGTAAAAGCGCAAAATCGGGCAACCTGCAGGCATCACCACATGCTTGCCAACCACCACCGAGTTGCAGGCGAACCGAAGCGCCTCCTCTGGGCTGACGGGAATCGTCTCGAAATGTTGCTCAATCACGCGGCGGGCGTACCAGTCGAACGCTTCAGGGTAGTAGGCAACCAGTCGCCCGCCCAGCGGCAGGAAACAGGTGTCCAGGTGATACCAGCGGTCGTCCACCAGCTCCAGGCTCAGTGTCTCCAGCCCCGTTAGCTCACTCAGGTAGCGGTGGGCACAGATGTCGGTGCGTTTGCGGTAGCCTGCCACGATCAGGTCGCCCAGATAGAACGCATCCCCCTCGCCCTCGAAGGCGCAATCGGGCGGCATGAGATAGACCTCGAAACCGTGCGCGCGGAAAAACTGCTCAAAATAGGGTTCCTCCACCTGCCGTTCGGGATGGCGGAAGCGCGACAGCACGATGCGCTTGCCCGGCAGGGGCAGTCCCGCGTTGGCGGTAAAGACCATATCGGGTGCTTCCTGCGCCTGCTCAATCAGCTCCACAGGCACGCCCACCTGCTCCGTCAATATCTGATAGAGCTGCCGCCACTGTTGCCATGCCAGCCGCTTGTCGGGACGGTTGCTCAGGTGCATCCAGGCGTTGATTTCGTAGAGCAGATCATACGCACTGGGCGCACACATCAGTAATTGCGCTACGCGCGGCTTATTTGTCCCACCGATGGGCAGGGTCTGCATCATTGCCTCCTGTTATCATTCCGCTTTGTCGGCGCGATGCCGATGCTACGGGACGGGCATTATCGGTATACGAATCGCGCCCACGCCAAGTTTCGGCAAGGGGGATTATTCCATGTTTTGCGGATGGGTATACTCCCAAAGTGGGGATGAGCGAGCGCGAGGAAGTGGTGGTGATGGACGCGGAGGATATGCGGCGCGCCATCACCCGAATTGCCCACGAGATTCTGGAGCGGAATAAGGGGGCGCGCGATCTGGTGGTGATCGGCATCCAGCGGCGGGGCGTGCCCGTGGCGCGTCGGCTGGCGCTCGCGCTCTCTCAGATTGAGGGCACGGGCATCCCATGCGGGAGCATCGACATCACGCCCTTCCGCGACGACATTCGTCCCCGCCCCACCACGCTGACCCGCAGCCAGAGCGAGGTGCCCGTTGACATCAACGGCAAGCGTGTGATCCTCGTTGACGAGGTGATTCAGACGGGGCGCACGGTGCGCGCCGCGATGGACGCCATCATGCACATCGGACGCCCCGCATGCATCCAGCTGGCGGTGCTGATCGATCGGGGGCATCGCGAGCTGCCTATTCGCCCCGACTATGTGGGTAAGAACTTGCCCACCAGCCGCGCCGAGTTCGTGCTGGTGGAGCTGATGGAACTGGAAGGGCGCGACCGCGTGGTGCTGCGCAAGCCGCGTGAGGCGCCCGCCAAACTGCCATAGGAGGTGGAGATGCCTCA
>JANXCK010000128.1 GCA_025060055.1 Fimbriimonadales bacterium
AAGTAGAGATTGGCAGGTCGCTCGGCTAAGCGGCGCGAAAAGTAGGGATACCACTGCTCACCGTAGGGCACATAAATCAGCGTGCGATAGCCCTCCGCAACCAGCTGCTTTTGCAGCTCGCGACTGATGCCATACAGCAGCTGGAACTCGAACTGTGTTTTTTCCAGCCCCAGCGCGGCGGCGTAGCGCTTGGCGTGGCTAATCAGGCGCACATCGTGCGTTGCGATTGCAGGCTCTTTGCCCCGCTCAAGCAACCGCTCCATCTGCACCTGGAACGCCCGATCAACAGATCGCTTGTCGGGATACGCCACCTCTCTCGGCTCGGCATACGCGCCTTTCACCAGTCGCACCCGTGCGCCCAGCTGCAGCAAGCGTTCCAAATCGTTAGGCGTTCGGTACAGATAACTCTGTAGCACAGTGCCTGAGTTGGGGTAGGTCGCGTACAGCGCACAAAACAAGTCCAGAATCGCCTGCGTGTGCTTGCTGCTTTCCATGTCGATCCAGACGAAGTTGCCGAGCGTCTGCGCAGCGGCTAGCACCTTCTCCAAGTTGTGGCGGGCAACTTCTCGCCCCAGGTCAAGCCCCAGCTGTGTGAGTTTGATGGAGATGCAGGCGTTCACGCGATTTTTGTGGATATGCTCCAGCAAGGCGATATACTGCTCGGCAGCGTGGGCGGCGTGTTCTGCTTGTTGTGTGTCTTCACCCAGGTAGTCCAGTGCTACGAGGAAGCCCTCGTGGTTGAGCTGGCGTGCGATGCGGATGGCTGTTTCGACATCCTCGCCGGCGATAAACCGTTGAATCAGTCCCTGAGTCAAGCGGCTATGCTTGATCCAGTGTTTGAAAGCGGGCCACTCTGCCACTTTAAGCACCAGTGCGCGTGAAAGCATCGTTGCTTCCCCCTTGTCGGCGCGCTATTTTTTAGTTTTAGGTGGCGCGACCTCCCACCAGTATTCCATCACATCGCGTTTGGGGTCAGGTTTAGGCATCTGGGAAGTTTTGGGTTTTTTGGCAGCGGCGGCAAGCTCAGGCTCAAGTGGAGGTTGCTTCGAGACGGCTTCGCGGTTGCGTTGCAGCTGTGCTTTGACCTGTTCTTCCGAAGGCGGTGGCTCGGGCTGCTCCTCCTGTTGCTGGGCGCGTTGTTCCGCTAAGTGGGGCGCGATGTTCGTCTGCCAACCATGCCAGACCACGAAAGCAAGCAGTACGGCAATCAAACCTATCCATGCGATTGGTATCCCTCTGCGGCGCATATGTCTACCTCCAGCATATTATACCTTGCCCGTTCGCGAACCGTTCCGAGCGGGTTATGAGCGGTATAATTCGCGCCGATGCAGCGGCTCACGGCTCAGGTCTACGGGTTGGTTCAGGGCGTGGGATATCGAGCATTTGTACAGGCGGAGGCGCAACGACTGGGGTTGAGCGGCTATGTGCGCAACTGCATGGACGGCTCGGTCGAAGTGGTCGCTGAAGGTGAGCCTGCACAGCTGGAGGCATTCCTGAACGCCCTGCGCCGCGGTTCTGTGGGCGCGCGAGTGCGCGAAATTGAGTGTATCTGGAGCGAAGCGACAGGCGAGTTCCCGTATTTCCTGATTCGACGATGACGCGGTTTTGGGCATGGTGTGCGGTATTTGCGCTCTGGTCGCTGGCGTCGGCTCAACCCAAACTGCTGCTGATTTTGGTACACCAGCCGCTTACTCCCGATTCGTTCAGCGGGAGCGTGCCGTTTCAGACGGCGTGGGTGGTTTGGGAGCGCGGGGCGGCGGAGCCGCTGGCACTGGCGACGGGAAGGCGCATAGCTGCCCGCTCACTGCCAGCCACGCCCCTGAAGTTTGCCTCGGCTGCAAACACAGCACGCCAACGCCATCGGCTGATGCTCGCGCCCGAAGCCTACACTTCTGGGTTCACAGCGGGAACCGTTTCCACGCTCGCTGCGCGACTGGAAGCTGCTGGCAAACGCGCGCTCTATCTCCACACGCCGCAGTCGCCGAATCCTACTGCCTACGCGTTGATTGCACTGGGCGCATCGGGCGCAGAGGCACGCACCTACCCCAGCCTGGAGGCGATGCGACTCGACTTTTTCCGACTGCAAGCGGACTGGGCGGTGCTGGAGCTAAAGCAGTGGGACTATCAGGCGTTGGAACTGCTGCTGGCGGAGGGCGTCGAGGTCTGGGTTGTGAGCATCTCCTCGCCAGAGGCGCTGACTTTCGAGCGTACGCGCCTGAGCGCGGCGGCACGCTACGCCGCACGCGAGCCGAAAGGTCTGCTGACCTCGCCCAGTACTCGCTGGAACGGGCTGATTCGAGAGGTTGACCTTGCGCCAACGCTCCATCGCGCAATCGCAGGCGTACATGACAGCAGCTCGTGGTCAGGCGCGCCCGCCTTCGAAATGCGCCAATTCGATTGGCATCGCTTCTGGAACGGTTGGCTGGCGCGTGCGATTCTTCAAGAGACCACTCAGCCAATCGGCGTCACGATTCGGGGCGACGCGCTCCAGCGCATCGCCAACTGGGGGCAGGCGAATCAGCACGTCGCGCCCGTTGTGCGTCGCGTCGTTATCGCTCTGGTCGCTATTTGGCTGATTGGCGGGGTGGTGCTGTGGCAGCGCCATCGGTTGCGTGGCGTTGTGAGGCGCGTGTTTGTGGCGGGGCTTTCCGTCTTCTGCCTGACGCCTGCCGTCGCCATCCTGTATGCTTACTACCCGTTCCACCTATGGGGCGAGAATCAGGCGGAGGTGGTGGCGACATTAGCAGGTTGGCTCACACTGTGGTGGAGCCTGCTGAGCCTTGTGGCGTTTGGTCTTGCGCGATGGGGGCAGATGCCGTTGCTCTGCGCGGCAAGCTTGGTGACGCTTGGCACGCTGACTGCTGACCTGCTGGTGGCGGGCGGATATGGCGTCAATCGATCGCTGCTGAGCGCGGGCGTCAATGACCCAGAGCAACTCTTCGGCGTGAACGAGTGGTTCTGGGGGTTCGCTTTGGCGACAGGTGTGCTGGCGCCTGCCAGTTGGCTGGAGAGTCGCGGTCGAGCGCGGTTCGAAGCGCGGGGACGCATCGCGCTGGGGATGGCATACGGTTGCTTGATGGCACTTTGCGGCTTGCCGCTGCTGGGCGCGGCGCTGGATGCTTGGCTGCCGATGAGCCTTGCGTTCGGCACAGGGATCGGCTTGTTTACAGGGGTTTTGCCCGCACACGCTGCCGCGCGACCGATGTTCCGCGCCGTGTTGACGCTGCTGCCGATGGGTATGTTGCTCGTCGCGCTGGCAATCGCGATCGATGCGCAGCAGCCGTGGCAGCGTCAGATAGGCTGGGCACGCGACTGGCTCCACGCGCTCATCGGACAGCCCTCGTTCGAAGCAGTCGTGGCGTTGGCGAGCCTCTGTGGGATTACCGGCTACTCGATGCGTTCATCCCTGCATCAGTTCGTCCAGCGTGCCTACACCCTGCGTAGTGGGTGCCTCATCTGCGTTGTCGCAGGCGCGGTTGCGTTACTGCTGGGCAAGGTGGTGGCAGCGGGTGTGATTGCGCTGCTGTGTGTGATGTTCGTGTTAGAGTATCTGGTGGGGGGCAAGGATTGGGGCTATGCCTACACAGGCAACGGCGTCGCTCACTGAGCAGGTATACTTTTTGCTTGGAGGTTTGCCCGTATGAATGCGCTTGTTCTGAACCGCTTCGTCATCCTGCTGGCGTCGGTGGGCATGGTGATTTCCGCACTTCTGTGGATTGCGCACTCGGCGGATTTCGCGCTGCCCTGCACGGGCGGTGGCTGCGATGTGGTGGCACGCTCGCCCTACTCGCGGATTGCGGGCATCCCTGTCGCCGCGCTGGGATTCGGCTACTTCGGTGTGCTGCTGGTGCTGGCGCTCTCGCGCCTGCAGTATCCTGAGCAGTGGCGCACCTACAGCACCATGCTCGCGCTCCTGAGCACGCTGGGCACGCTGGCATTCGCTTACTTTACCTATGTGCAGTTGGTCGTGCTTGAACTGTACGCGAAGGGCACGCCATGCTGGTGGTGTCTGGGCGCGGCGGGCACGAACTTACTCCTTTGGCTCCTGACGCTTGTCGGACTGCGCCGCACCCCTGCCGCGTCGGGCATCCTCACGCGCGAGCTGATTCAGTCGGTCGCGGTCTCGCTGATACTGGTGCTGGCGGGCTTCGCTTACGGCGGCTGGCAGTGGCAGCAAGCAGGCACGGCGCAGACGCTCAAAACAGATAACGAGAAACTCACGATGCTTTACCTCGACGGGCAGGGCTGGCGCAAAGGCAACGCGAACGCGCCGCTCGTTATTGTGGAGTTCTCCGATTTCCAGTGCCCCGCGTGCCAGCAAGCCTACCAACTGCTGGAAAAGCAAATCCTGCCACAGCTGGGCAACAAAGCGCTCTTTGTGTTTCGGCACTACCCACTGATCGAGACCCATCCGATGGCGTGGATGGCAGCTTCCGCCGCCGAAGAGGCAGGGCGACAAGGCAAGTTCTGGGAGATGTACGCCGCCCTGTTCGAGAGCCAGCACGAACTCACGCCCACACAGATCGAAAAAATCGCCCAACGGCTCAAACTTGATAGCAAGAAAGTGCGGGAGGCGGTCGACAAGAGCGAGACCCACCCCTCGTTCAAGAAGATTTTCCGCGACTTCGAGGAAGGCTCCAAGCTGGGCGTGAACTCCACGCCTACCTTTATCGTGGTCTACGAAGGCGAAATGCACATCGCGCGCGGGATGACCGCCTTGCTGAACACACTCAATACCAACCCGAAGATTCAAGCGTATCTTGGCAAGCCAATCAAGATCAAGGCTGGACAATAATGGAACTGAAGTACCGAGCCTTAGAAGGAATGCACGATGTGCTGCCAGAGAGCAGTCATCTCTGGCAGTATGTGGAGTCGCGCTGGCGCACCCACTGCCACCAGTACGGCTACCGTGAGATTCGCACGCCGCTGCTGGAGACGGCGGAGCTGTTCGAGCGCAGCGTCGGTGAGACCAGCGATATCGTGTCCAAAGAGATGTATGTGTTCCAGCGGGGCGAGGAGCGCTACGCGCTTAAGCCCGAAGGCACTGCGCCTGTGGTGCGTGCCTACCTGGAGCATGGGCTGTACGCGGCGGGGGGCGTGCAGAAGCTTTACTACATCACGCCGTTCTTTCGTGGCGAACGTCCACAGAAGGGGCGCTATCGGCAGGCACATCAGTTCGGTGTGGAGATTTTCGGCGCGGCGCACCCGCTTGCCGATGCCGAACTGCTGAGCATGGTGATGGCATTTTTCCGCGTGCTGGGTATCCCTGACGACGCGCTGGAGCTGCGCCTGAACACGATTGGCTGCCCCGACTGCCGACCCGCTTATCGCGAAGCAGTGCGCGCCTTCGGGCGTGCGCACTTCGGGCAGCTGTGCAACAGCTGCCAAGCACGACTGGAACGCAACCCGTTGCGGCTTCTGGACTGCAAGGAGTGCGTGGCGCTCACCGCCGCCGCGCCCCCGATTGACCCGTACCTCTGCGATGCGTGCCGCACGCACTTTGAGAGCCTGCAGAGCCTGCTCAAGTCGCTTGGTGTGGCGTATCGGCGCGACGCGCGATTGGTGCGCGGCTTGGACTACTACACACGCACAACCTTCGAAGTGGTCGCCGAGCGGGGATTAGGCGCACAGAACGCGCTGTGTGGCGGCGGGCGCTACGACGGCTTAGTCGAGGAACTTGGCGGTCCGCCCACCCCAGCGCTGGGCGTGGGAATCGGCATCGAGCGCACACTGCTGGTGCTGCAGGCGTTGCAAGTGCCGTTGCCTGAGCCGCCTTCCATAGACGCTTATGTGGTGGCGTTTGGCGATTCGGCACGCCTTGTCGCGCTGCAAATCGCGCAGCGCCTGCGCGCTGCAGGTCTCGCCGTTGATTTAGACCTTGAGGGGCGCAGCCCGAAAGCGCAGATGCGTCTGGCGAACCGCAGCGGCGCACGGTATGCCATCCTGTTAGGCGAGACGGAACTCCAACAGGACGCTGCCACCGTCAAAGACCTCCACACGCATGAGCAAACCCTTGTGAGCCAAGCAGAGCTAAGCGAATGGATCCGAACCCACCTGTAGCCGAGTTAGCACCTGAGGATGTCGCTTACTTCCAGCGCGGCACATGGGAGAACCCGCGCTTTTGGAACCGTCTGGGCGGGCAACCCGACCTGCAAGGCAAAAAGGTGCTGGATTTGGGCTGCGGGCACGGTCGCCTCTGCATCGATATGGCGCAGGCGGGTGCAGCGCGTGTGGTTGGCGTCGATCTCAACGAGCGGCTCATTCGCTTCGCGCAACAGAACCTGCAGTTGAACTACCCCGAACTTGCCGAGCGCGTGGCGTTCTACTGTATCGATATCGCGCACCTCGACGAGGGCGACTTCGACCTGATGACCAGCAAGGACACATTTGAGCATGTGATGGACTTGCCTGCCGTGCTTGCCGAGATGCACAAACGCCTCAAACCAGGCGGGCGACTCTATGCCGCGATTGGACCCCTCTGGAACAGCCCGTTCGGCGACCACGACACCATCAAGCGGTTGATCGGCATCAATCTGCCGTGGGCGCACCTGATTGTGCCCGACCACCTCGTGCTGCGTGCCACCGCACGACGCATCGGACGCCCACTGCACTCCTATCGGGATCTGGGGCTGAACATGCTGGCGTTTCGGGACTACAAGCGCATTCTTTACAACGCAGGCTTCGAGGTGGAGTTTTTCCGACCGAACTGCAGTCGGCATCCTGTCGTGCGGGTGTTCAGCCTGCTGCGTCATTTGCCCCTCGTGGGGGAGTATTTTGTGAACAATTTGTATTGTATCTTGAGGAAGCCGATTTGAGTCCTAAGGGTTTCGCTAATCTTTGAGGAGCATATCACTCATTCACACGCGCACCCCACAAGAGGCGGTCGCGCAGCTTCTCGAAGAACTCGCCTTCGTTGAACGAGAGCAGTTTTGTGCGGTAGGGCGCGGCGGTGACGTGAACCGTTTGACCTATGCTCAGCGTTTGGTGGCGTCTGCCGTCGGTGGTCATGATGGCTTGAGCGTTCGGCTCGTTGGTTGCCTCGCAGTGGATTGTGATGCTGATGCGTGCGTTGGGAGGCAACACGAGCGGGCGTGCGCCCAGCGTGTGGGGCGAAATCGGGGTCAGGATGAGCGCCTCGGTCTGCGGATGCACCACGGGCGCGCCTGCCGACAGCGCGTAGGCAGTGGAGCCTGTGGGTGTGGCGACCAGCGAGCCGTCGGCAGGATAGGTGGTCAGCAGCAGGTCGTTGATACGAATCGTGAAGTTGAGCATTGGAGCGGTGGGCATTCGCAGCAGGGTGATTTCGTTGAGGGCGACCGACACGCGCACCTCGCCCTCCAGGCGCGCCTGCACCATCAGCCGTTCCTGAATCTGGTAGTTGCCCGCTTGCCAGCGGCGGAGCGCGTCGACGAGTTGCTCGGGCTCCACCTGCGCGATGAAGCCGAACCGCCCCAAATGCACGCCCAAGAGCGGCACCCCAGCGGGGGCGGCGATCGACGCGCCCGTCAGGAGCGTGCCGTCGCCCCCTAAGGTAATCACCAGCGTCAAGTTCGGGTCAGGTGGCTGGCTCCAGCGGGCGGCGGTCGGCTGGTCGGCAAGCACCACGCCGTAGCCTTCCGCACGCAGCCACTGCGCGGTCTCCTGAGCGCGGCGCACTGCCTCAGGCTTGCCCGCGTTATACACAATCAGCACATCTGCCATCGGTTCTTAGTTTGCCAGTCGCTGCAGGTTCTTGCGCGCATCCTCCAGCTTGGGGTCTAACTTGAGCGCTTCTTGGTACATCGTGCGCGCTTTGGCGATTTGCCCAGCGCGTTCGTAAGCCGCGCCGAGATTGTTCAGGTACACCGCCGATTTCGGATTGAGCGCGACCGCACGCTCCAGTGCCCGAATCGCTTCTTGGGCGCGGTTGGTGCGCATCAGCACCAGCCCCAGATTATTCCACGCGACATGCGCGCGTTCGTTGTCCTTGAGTACGGAGCGGTACTGCGCTTCGGCGCCGCGCAGGTCGCCCCGCTCCAAGAGCAAATCGCCAATCGCTAAGCGCGCTTCTTGGTTTTTCGGGTCGGCTACGATTACCTGTTGGTAGAGTTTGAGCGCATCATCGGTCTCACCTTTGAGCCGTTTAGCGGTCGCGAGGTTCAGTCGTGCGTTGTTGAGGCGCGGGTTAATTTCCAGCGCACGCTGCAGGGTCGCAATTGCCTCGTCGTAGCGTTGCTGGCGCAGGCGCACGAAGCCCAGCTGGTTGAGCGCGTCGGCGTCGTTGGGACGCAGGTTCAGCGCGTTTTCGAACGCAGTGGCTGCGGCGGCGAGGTTGCCCTGCTGCAGGTGCGCCACGCCCAGATTGTAGTGCAGGTCGGGGTTATCGGGATTCGCGGCAATGCCCTTCTGCAAAGCCTGAATCGCCTTCTCAGGCTGGCGTAGGCGCGTGTATGCCTCGCCCAGCTTGAGCCAGCCACCCGTCTCGTTCGGGATTTGGGTCAGCGCCTGCTCCAACTGGCTTGCTGCCTCCTGCCACTGCCCCTGCGCTGCCAGCGCGAGCGCGTAGTTGTAGCGAAAAGTGGCGTTGCGCGGGTCTAACTCAACGGCACGCTTGTAGTGCTGTGCCGCGCGGGCGTTCAGTTGCATCATCTGATAGGCATATCCCAGATTGTTGTGCGCGGTCGCGTCGCGCGGGTTCACCTGAATCGCTCGCTGATAATGCTCGACCGCTTTCTGATACTGCTTGGTTTTCGTGTAGAGGTTGCCCAGATTGTAGTGGGCGTCGGCATCATCGGGTTTGAGTTCAATCGCCTTGCGGTACGCGCCGATTGCCTTTTCCAGCTGATTCGTGTGCAGGTAAGCGTTGCCAAGGTTGTTCCACGCCTCTGGATTGCGCGGACTGAGCTGTGTGGCTTTTTCGAGAATCGGCACTGCCTCCGCGTGCCTGCCCACCTTCAAGTAGAGATAGCCCAGCCAGTTGACCACTGTGAGATCGTTCGGATTGCTTCGGTAGAGTTTCTCGAATGCCTCAACAGCCTCTTGCGTTTTGCCCTGTTTTGCCAAGTTCACCGCCTCGCGCACACGCTCAGGCTGCGCAGAGAGGGTAAGGAGCAACCCGAAACAGAATCCCCATATCGCTCTAACACGCATATCATGTGCCTCCAGCCGAATTTAGACGCCTTCGAGTATACCTATGTGCCCAGTTGGGCGGGCTACTTCTTGAACAGTCTCTTAGTAGCTGTAGTACTCGCCGCCCTGCGCCATGTATGCGTTGTATTGGAGCCAGACCGCCACTCCACCCCCGATAATCAAAATCGCCAGAGGCAGGGCGAACCGAATCGCGGGCGAGTAGCGTCGCAGGGCGGGCAGCTGGCGCAGCGCGGGCGTCAGAGCCAGCAGGTACAACACGACGAGTTGCCCCAGCGTGAGGTTGGCAACGCCCAGCGCAAGCGTCCACAGCAGCGTAAACAAGAACATGCCGAGCGCGACCGCGCCTTTGCCCAGCGTGAACTCGCGCAGAATCAGCCCCAACGGCACGCCCACCCCAAGCATCGCACCCAGCGTGCCCGACAGCTGTGCCAGCGACGCGCTCTTTGCACCGTAGAAGAGCATGCCTGCGCTAATCCCACCTAAGGTTGCAATCAGGAACGGCGCTGCTGCACCCTGTTCCTCGCCCAACGGTGTGGTCAGCGTCATCAGCAGCCAGGTTGCTAATGCGAAGCCCACGATGTAAGCAACGCCTGCGATGTTCGACCACGCGCCCGTCTCCATCAGGGGGCGGAAGGGTAGCACGAACAGCCACAGGGCGCCCAGCAGCGCGCCCCACACCCACAGCCAACGGTACGCGGAACCTATGCCTGCCAGCCAGCCCAACGGCAGGGCAAGCAGCGCGTGCCAGAACGCCCAGTGCGTGGCATCCAGCGGCGGAAAATCGGGACGCCCCAACACGCGCCAATACAGCACGAGGAACCCGCTGCTCAGCCCCAGTGCGCTGAGCCATAGGTGCGCACGGCGGAGCCGCCAGCCCAGCAGCCAAAACACCCCTGCCACCAGCGCCGCCAGCCCCGCCGTCAGCGCGCTCTCGACCACAACGCTCACTGGCGAATGCCCTCCACCGCGAAGGTGACGCGCACCTCATCCGCCAAGCCACCGTTCAAGCCGTAGTTCACATTAAACTGGCTGCGACGGATGGTGAAGGTGGTCTCGAAGCCGATGATCTCTTGCCCGCGCGGGTTGCGCCCCTTGCCCGTGAAGGTCACGCGTGCCGTGAGCGGGCGCGTCACACCGCGAATCGTCAGATTGCCCTGCACCTCCACCGTTGTGTTGTCGATTTTGCGCACACGCGTGCTCTTGAAGGTAATCTTGGGGAACTGGCGGGCGTTGAAAAAGTCGGGGTTGCGCAGGTGGTCGTCGCGCTGGCTGTTGCCCGTGTCGACACTGTTGGCGTCTATCTCCAGCTCAATCGAGCTGTTCGCAGGGTTCTTCTCGTCCACGACTATCGTGCCAGAGAAGGTGTTGAACCGCCCGTAAGCAAAGCCCGTGTTCAGATGCTTCACGCGGAAAATGATAAACGAGTGAACGGGGTCGATTCGGTAAGTCACAGGTTGCGCCTGCACAGGTTGCAGAGAGCCGAACAGCATTGCCGTGATGCTCAAGTAGGCAAACCAACGAGTCCGTTTCGCCATGTTAGACCTCCTCCTCTGAGTGGATGGGATGGCACTCGGTCTTTTCGAGCGTGGCGAGCCAGCGGGCGAAAGCGCAGAGCGTGTCGCGACAGGCGCGAAAGTAGTGGTGTTGTCCCTGCTTGCGCATCGCAACGAGGTCAGCATTCACCAGAATATGCAGGTGATGCGAGACTGTGGACTGCGCGATAGGGAACTGCTCTGCCAGTTGTCCGCACGAGAGTTCCTCGTGGCGTAGCAGCGTGCGCAAGATACTCAGGCGTGTAGGGTCTGCTAACGCCCGCGCAATCTGCATCGCCTTTTGCTCGACCAGCGCATTCATAGACCGTTGTGCATATATCTATACGACGGCGAGGGCAAAAAGTTCCCTTGCGCGGGTGCTACCTCACGCGCCTTCTTCTTCCTCTTCCGTTCTCTTCTTCCCCTTCCTCGATTTTGCGGAACGCAACAACACCCTGTGAGACTTCAGGGGGCACGAACCACTCAACGCCCTGCTGTTGGGCAATCTCGCGGAGTTCCTCGTTTGCCCAGTCCTCGCCGATAACGATGGGGATGGCGTCCACTTGGGCGCGGCGCAAGGTGTCGGCACGCTGGCGGGCACGCAAAATGTCAGAGGCATCGACTTTCACCGAGACCTCTCCCACCAGCACCCTATCGCCTTTCCACCAGAGCAAGTCCGAAAGGGTCGGGTCGGCATCAGGGTTGTAGGCAAGCCCTGCGTCGCGCACGCGGCGCAGCCAGCGGAGCAGTTGCTGCTGCACATGAGCTTGCTCTGGACTGCCCCCCCTGCCGCCACCGAAAATGGTAGTAGCGCGTCTGACCGTCATGCGCTCCAGCTGCTCGCCGCGCCGTCTGCCCTCCTCGCCGCGAATCCAGTCGTCGAAGCGCTGACGCGCCTCCGAGAGGTCTTGGACTTGCAGCAGGATTTGCTGCAAGACTGTCACGACTTCTTGAACCTGCGCTTCTGTGTGTTGCTGCGCTTCAATCAGTTGTTGAATGAGTTCGCCGTGTCGCTGCAGAATACGATTATGCTCCTGCAGTTGCGCCTCGCTGCGCTGCTGCGCTTCAATCAGTTGGCGTATCAGGGCGGGCAACTGGAGGAACTCTTCCTGTAGTATCCTTCGGCGAACGGCATCGCGCACTTCTGCGTTCTTGTCCAGCACACGCAGAATCGCTTTTTCGTCCACGATGCGTTCTTGCAGTGCCTCAATCCACTCAGGATGGGCATCCAGCAAGCGTAAGAATGCCGCGAAATCGTCAGGTTGGGCAGCCATGCGCGATTAGTATACCTGCTGGCGTTGCGGACATAGCCGATAGGGGCGGTATACTATCAGCGGATGCTCGACAAGCGCGACCTTCAGAAGTGCATTCACTGCGGTCTGTGCCTGCAGGCGTGTCCAACGTATCTCACTACGGGACAGGAAGCCGAGTCGCCGCGTGGCAGGATCTATCTGATGCGTCAGGCGGTGGAGGGGCGCATTCGGTGGGCGCAGGCGCGCCCTCATCTTGACGCTTGCATGGGGTGCTTGGGCTGTCAGACAGCGTGTCCGTCGGGCGTGCCGTATGCGAAGCTCATTGAGGCGGCTCGTGCCGAGGTCGAAACGCAGGCACGCACGCCGTTGCAGCGTTGGGTGCGTCAGCAGGCAATCAGCAACTTCACTCAGCCTGCACGGCTGCGCTTGCTCTTGCAGCTGGCGGGCGCGCTGGGTCTTAGGCGGGCACCGCGTTGGGTGGCGCGTCTGCTGGGCGCATCGGATTCTGTGATGCGCTTGCCACGCTTGCCCGAACGCGCGTGGCGTCCCAAGCAGACGGTCTACCCTGCTCGCGGCGTGCCGAAAGCGCGTGTCGGGCTGCTGCTGGGCTGTGCGATGCAGGTGCTATTTGACCGCGTGCATGCGGCAACGGTAGGGATGCTCACGCTGGCAGGCTACGAGGTGCATCTGCCCCGCGCTCAAGGCTGCTGCGGAGCGCTCTGGGTGCATAATGGCTACCCTGCGCGGGCATGTCGCAACGCGCGTCGGCTGTTTATGGCGTTCCGCGAGGTGGACTACATCGCCGTGAACGCAGCAGGGTGCGGCTCGACCATGAAAGAGTACGGGCTGCTGTTTCACGGCACGCCAGAGCAGGCAGAAGCGGAGCGGTTCGCGCAGCGCGTGCGCGATGTGCATGAGCTGCTCGCAGACGCTCCACTGCCCGAACCCGCGCGCCGCGACTCGCTTTGCGTCACCTATCACGATGCCTGCCACTTGGTGCATGGGCAAGGCATTCGCGAGCAGCCGCGTGCCTTGCTCAAACGCCTGCCGAACCTAAAGCTCATCGAGATGGAAGGCGCGGAACTGTGCTGTGGCTCGGCAGGGATTTACAATTTGCTGCAGCCGCACCTTGCACGCGACGCGCTCCAACGCAAAATCGCCCACATCAAGGCGACAGGCGCTACTGTCGTTGCCAGCGCGAACCCTGGCTGCACGCTCTGGATACGGCAAGGGCTGGAGGAAGCGGGCTTGCCGGTAGAGGTGCTGCATCCTGTGGAGATACTGGCAAAAGCCTATGACGCCATGCCATAATACACAGTATGCGGTTTCGGAAGGAGGCGTCGCCGCGATGGCTGCGACGCTGGTGCCCCGACGAGCATGTGTCCAGCGTGGCGGAAATCACGCCCGCGCGCCTGCAGGCGCACGGCATCTGCGCCTTGCTGCTGGACTTGGACAACACCATCACCCCGTGGCGGAGCCGCCAGGTGCCGCCCGAAATCGCGGAATGGGTCAAGCGGATGCAGGCAGCGGGCATCAAGCTATGCTTCGTGTCGAACACACGCAACTTGGGCAGGTTGCAGCGGCTCAGCGAGCAACTGAATATTCCGTATGCACGCGGACCGATGAAGCCGCGACGCGCCATGCTGCGCCGCGCGCTGGAAATGCTGAGCGTATCGCCACAGCAGGCAGCCATCGTAGGCGACCAGCTGTTTACCGACATCTGGGGCGGTAATCGGCTCGGTCTCTACACGATTTGGGTGCGTCCCATGCACCCGCGCGAGTTCATCGGCACGAAAGTCAGCCGCCAAGTGGAGCGCTGGCTGCTCAAACGCTTAGAACGCTACCGAGTCGACGAGAGCGCATCGTGAGGCAGAAGGCTACTGTATGTGCTGCCATGCGTTTGTGAGCGCGTGCCGTTGCGCTTCCGAGAGGTCAGTAAGTGGCGGGCGCACCCAGGTATGGGGAAAACCGATGAGGGTGAGCGCGTGCTTGAAGTTCGCAGGGGCGGGGAAGGCGTCCAGCGTGTCGGCAGCGGCGTCGATCAACGCTTGTAGCCCCTCGCACGGCTCGCCTCGCTGGAACGCTGCATATAAGCGCACCAGACGCGGCAGGTACACATTTGCCAAGCCACTGATTGCACCCGCGCCGCCCCCACGCAGACACTCCGAAAGCAGCTTTTCCTCGCCAACCCATATTCGCAAGCGCGGCGCATACCTCAACAACTGGCGCAGCGAGCGCAGACTGCCCGAACTGTCTTTAACGCCAACAAGGTGTGGATAGTCCAGCAGTGCATCCACCAGCGAGGGCGTGATTCGAACGCGCGTGCGCTGAGGGATGTTGTAAAGAATGACGGGCAACTGACAGCAGTCCAGCATTGTGCGATAGAAGCGGATTACGCCTTCTGGTGATGCGGGGTAGTAGAAAGGGGGCGCGAGCATCAGCGCGTCGCAGCCCGCCCTGTGCGCGTGGCGTGCGAGGTACAACGCCTCATCTAAGCTGCAAGTCAGAACGCCCGCCGTGATTTGCAGCGTGCCTTTCGCCTGCACCGCGAGTTCGTACATTTGCGCTTTTTCGGGCGCGCTGAGCGAGGGACCCTCGCCAGTGGAGCCTGCGACCACTACGCCCTGCGCACCGTGCGCCTCAAAGTGTGCCAGCAAGCGCACCAGATACGGCGCGTCAATCGCGCCCGCCTCCGTAAAAGGCGTAATCGAGGCGACATGCACGCCCGCGCGTGGAGGTTCCATCAGCGTTCAGAGAGGGATGCGCGGGCGCGCGCGCATGAACTGAAACAGCCGACTCCAGAGGTGAAGATTCGCCATCGTGGCGCGATGTTGCGCTTCGGCTTCTATCAGCGTTAGCTGCGCTTGGGTGTCGGGCGGCACCTCGGCGGCACGGGCGTCCTGCAGCACCTGAACCATCTTTTGCAGCTCGCCGTCATCGACCCACACGCCCCCACATCGGTCGCAACTGTCCAGACGAATGTCGGAGGTGTACAGATAGTTATACGAGTGCAGCGGCTCGCGACATGCAGGGCACAGTCGCTCCCACGGCGGGTTGTACGAGACGACCTGCGGCTGGTAAAGCAGGTCGAGGCGCGGCAAGATGGCGTCGTCAATGGTATTCAAAGTGATCAGCTCATCAGCGTCGAACCAAATGCCTGCGCACGCGGGGCAGATATCAATCGTTACGCCCAGATGCACCTCGGGCTTGAGTTCCACTTGACAAACAGGGCACAGTCGCTCTCTCATTTGGTTCCCCCTGCAGGCGCGCCCTGCACATCCAAACGGAATGCCCCTGTGAGTTTGCCCGCCTGCATGTTAAGTGTACCCCGAATCTGCCGTACCCAGCCGCGCTGCGCGTCCACATAGATGGTCATCTCGCCGCGCATCTGGGGCAACGAGTCGGGCGTCGGCTCCACCTGAGTATGGATTTTGTAGCAGCGCACACCTGCGACGGTTTCCAGCCCGTCCAGTCGGCACAGATATTTCACCTCGAGGCTGCCAAAACCGTCGAGGCGTCCCCACTGCGCGCCGATACGCACGGGGCGGTCAGGATAGGCGTAAGGGAACGCGCCGATGAAAAAGCTGCCCTTGTCTAATGGGGTCTCCCTGCCGTCGGGGAACAGTTTCCAGCGGCTCTTGGGCTTCAGCTCGCCGAGTAGACTGACACTGGCTTGCAGGCGTCTCAGCTGCTCGGGGGATGCTATGAGTTTGCGCTCCGCCGTCGCGCTCCCGTCGGGGGCAACCGACTGCACAGAGTCGATATACTCCAGTTGCAGGGTGTCGGTGTGTCCTTGCAGTTCACCTTCCAGCCGGAGCCTGTAGTGCCACTGGTCGCCTGTGCGCAGTTCGCGTCGGATGGTATGAGCGGGCTCGCCGCAGGCGCTCAGCACTCCTGCGACAAGCCCGCCCAGTAGAGCAACCCGCGCCGATGCCCTCATCAGAACTGGTAGCCGACGGTGAGCGCGAAGCCGTTGGCGCGATCGTTGCGCGTGCCAAAACGGTCGGTAATCTCGTAGTTTAGCTCCACGCTATAGAACTCGTTGAACCAGAGCGTTAGTCCCACGCGCCCACCAAACACATTCTTACTCGGACCGACGGTATCCACGACATAGAGTCCCGCGCCGAATCGCAGCTGCAGACGCGCTTCGGTGCCGCCGATCGGCTGCTCATAAACCTGTGTGAGCAGTAGTGCGGTGACGGTGCCGCGCGAGCCGCCCGTCTGGTGCGTGAACAGGTCGGCGCTCAGCTCGGTGGCACTGCTGCCCAGCAAGGGCACGCCCTCGGTGGCAACAGTCAGCCCGACAGCAAACCATGTTTTGTTGAACGCCTGCAGGTCGGTGTCAGACGGGAAGTAGGCTCCCAAGCGCACGCGGGCAACAGCGGTCTCAAGCTGCGCTGTCGCCGTTGCCACCACCAAAATCATCAACGCGCTCAACGCGCTCCTGCGTATCCAGTGATTGTTCATCGTTCCGCTAACCTCCGTGTTCTGAA
>JANXCK010000162.1 GCA_025060055.1 Fimbriimonadales bacterium
ACAGCGTCTCTTGCTGCAGTAGGCGCAGCTTGTTGCTGCCGTTCAGCGCGGCGATTTTGTAGCACTCTGCGAGGGTGGGGTAGTTGAAAATCGCCTTGAGGAAGTAGTCGACAGTGGCGCGGAAGGCAATCGCGAGCTGCCCGATGTGAATCAGCTCGGTCGCGCCCGCGCCAATCGCGTGGACGCCCAGAATCTCGCGCGTTTCCTCATGGATGAGCATTTTGAGCATGCCGTGCGTATCGCCAAGCAGTTGCCCCCGCGCGGTCTCGCGGTAGTGTGCCACACCTGCCTCGTAGGGCACGCCTTCGGCGGTGAGTTGCGCCTCGGTCTTGCCGACCATCGCGATTTCAGGGATGGTGTAGATGCCGTATGGGAACAGCGGGCAGCTCTGCTCCACAGGTTCGCCGCACGCATAGCACGCTGCTACACGCCCCTGCTCCATTGAGGTGCTGGCTAAGGCGGGGAAGCCAATTACATCGCCCACGGCGTAGATGTGCGGGATAGCCGTCTGGAATCGCGCGTTGACCTGCAATCTGCCCCGCGAGTCGGGTTCCAGTCCAATTTTCTCCAATCCGAGCGTGGCGGTTGCGCCCTGCCGCCCGATACAGTAGAGCAAAGCCTCTGCGCGGAGGTGCTTGCCACTGGCTAAAGTGGCTTCTACCAAACCCGACGGCAGCACCTGCACATGGCTCACCTGCTCGCCCAAGCGCAGCGTGATGTCGGCAGAGCGCATGTGGTACTGCAACGCCTCGCTGATTTCAGCATCCACGAAGTCCAGCAGCCGCGGTCGCGCCTCAACCAAGATGATGCGCATGCCCAGCAGGTTCATCATGCAGGCATACTCCGTGCCAATCACGCCGCCCCCCACGATAATCAGACTCTTGGGCAGGCGCGGCAAGCGCAGAAACGAGTCGCTGTCGACCACGCGCTGGTCATCGAAAGGGATATGAGGCGGGCGTGCGGGCACTGTGCCCACTGCCAAAATAATCGCCTCGGCACGCACCATCTCGTGCCCCGTCGGCTGGATGACGCGCACGGTGTACTCATCCTCAAAATAGGCGTTGCCCCAAAGCAGTTGCACGCCGTTTTTTTGCAGATGCTCCCGAATGACCGCTTGCTCCGTGCGAATGATATGCTGGCACTGGGCGACCAAGTCTTGGATTGTCAGATTGGCAGGCAGGTCGGCGGTGGTTTCATTAGGGAACGCGCCGCGCCTGCCCGTGAGCTGCAAAATCGCCTCGCGGAGCGCCTTGCTCGGAATAGTGCCTGTGTTGATGCAGACACCGCCCAGCTGCGTCTGACGCTCGACAATCGCCACGCTGCGTCCCAGCTTCGCGGCTTGAATCGCCGCGCGCTGCCCCGCCGGACCACTGCCTATCACCAGCACATCCACCTGACGCATCGCCAAGGAGATATTCCATGTTTAATCGCCCCCGTCATACTCGAACAGAACAGTAAGCAAATCGGTGTCGTCTACAAGCCCGTCGTTGTTTATGTCTTCATGGCGGGTTGTGCCAGAGCCGCCTGTGCCGAAAGCGAGCAACACTGCCAGCAGGTCGGCGTCGTCGATTCGGTAGTCGCCGTTGGTGTCGCCGCGTCGCCAGGTGTCCAGCAAGAAGGCTTCATGGCGCATCGTCGTGCCGTTGTGCCCCACTCCCACGATGTAGCGTCCGTCAGGCGAGATAGCGAAGGCGTTCGCGAGGTGCGAGCTGTCGGTCAACAGCGAGCCGAATACCTCATTCAGGTTCTCCGCGCCTGTTTCAGGCGACCAGCGGAACGCGCGTCCGTGCGCGTAGTACGCAGCGATACCGACCACGAGCGTGCCGTCTGCGGAGACGCCGCGTGCGTCGCTGAGCCATTCGTCATCGGGGGTAATCAGGTGCATTCCGCGTGCCTCGCTCCAGCGGAAGGCGCGCACGCGCATCACACCACGCGGCATCCACGCGCCCACCACGACCCTGCCATCAGCGGAGGCGGCGTAGGCGTAGCTTTGTAGCCCGTTCGCAGGCACTCCCAGTGGCTGCAGTCCATACTGCTCGTTCCAGCGGCACGCCTGCGCACCGAACACATCGGGCATTCGTCCTACGATTGTGCGCCCGTCAGCAGAGACACCCCACGCCTCTATAAACCCGTCGCGAATGAGCTGCACGCCTGTCTCGGGAGTCCAGCGGAAAGTTCGGGCAGGCGCGCCTGTTTGTGTCCAGCCCACAACGACTCTGCCGTCAGCAGAGACTCCGTAAGCGCGACGAGCCAGCTCGCCAAGCAGCTCGCATCCGCTGTCGATGCTCCATCGGAAGGCATACTCTCCTTGCCCGCGATTCACCCATCCTACCACGACGCGCCCATCGGCGGAGACGCCTCGCGCCTCACTATGGGTTGTGTCAGGGAAGGTCTCGACGGGTTGCACGCCTGTGGCGCGAGTCCATCGGAACGCACGAGTGCGCCCTTGCGCGTCGCGTGTGATGCCAATCACCACGCTGCCGTCCGCCGACACGCCATACGCCTCGCTACGACCGCCTTCGGGCGCGTCCAGCCACACCAGCGACTGCGCAGTCGCGCACGCCAACACTCCGCACACAAGGTAGAGTGCCACCAACCAATAGCTAAACAACTGTCGTGCTTCGGTTCTCATCGAGGCTCACTCCTGCAACGGCGCGAACGCCGTCGCCTAACGATGGCAAGGACGCCATCGTACCTAATGAGGTAGCCATCACACTGCCCACTGCTCTTGTCGGTAGCCCATATCCCAGAACAACCACTCATAGCGACTGGTGATCATAAAGTGCTGCTGCATCGCGGCGCGCTGGGCGTCGGTGAGCGTCTCGGCGACCGCGTTGGTCATCGTCAGCACCTCGCGCACCACGCTGCCAAACTCCTCGGAGGCGTAGGTGTCAATCCATTGCTGGTAGAGCGGGTTGGGCGAGCCGTGTTCCTCCAGCGCTTTGCCCACCTCCCAGTAAATCCAGTAGCAGGGCAGCAACGCGCCCAGTAGCTCGTGGAATGGGCGTGCGTAGCACACTGCCAGCAGGTAGTGCGTATAAGCGACGCAGGTCGGCGCGAGCGGCGTGGCGTAGACCTGTTCGGGCGTCAGTCCGAACTCTTTGAAAAAGCCCTCGTGCAACGAGCGTTCCACCAAAATCGCGGTCTTGGCATGCTCGTTGAAGGTCACGAGCCACTCGTCGTGGGGGGCTTTCGCCGCAGCGAGGCTTAGGCACTGCGCGTAGTAGCGCAGGTAGTGCGCGTCTTGCACCACATAGAACTGGAACGCTTCGCGAGCCAAACTGCCATCGGTCAGCCCTGTGAGGAACGGATGCTTCAAAATCGCCTCGTAAATCGGCGTGATGGATTGCCAGAGCTGTTCAGTGTAGCGCATACGAGATTGCTTCGTTAGGGAGCGTAGATTTCCTGCCGCGCCCCCACTGGTCAGGTACAATTCCTGTGCGATGGCAGCGACGGTAGGCGAGGTGTTGGGCTTCCTCAACGAGATTGCCCCGCCCCAGTGGGCGTTGCCCAACGACCCTGTGGGGCTACAAATAGGCGAGCCGAGCCAGACGGTAGAGCGCGTGTTAGTTGCCTTAGACCCCGACCCACGCACTGCTGCCCAAGCTCAGTATCGCCAGTGCCAGCTGCTGGTGGCGCATCACCCCTTGATTTATCGCCCGTTGAGCCACATCCGTTTCGACGACCCTGTTGGCAAGGCAGTGCAGGCACTGTGCGAGGCGAAAATCGCGCTGATTGCCGTGCATACGAACTGGGATGTGGCGCCAAGCGGAATCAACGACGCGCTGGCAGAGGTGGTGGGGCTAACGGAGGTGCGTCCTTTCGGCGCGGGACCGAAGCAACAGCACTACAAAGTTGCTGTGTTCACTCCAACGGAGCATACTGACGCCGTGATTGACGCGATGGCGAACGCAGGGGCGGGCGTGATTGGACTATATCGGCGATGCGCATTCTACACCGCAGGCACGGGCACTTATGAGCCGATGGAGGGGGCGAACCCGTATCTGGGACAGGTGGGCAAGCGCGAGCATGCTGAAGAGACCCGCATCGAGATGCTGGTTCCCGCCGAGCGGCTGAACGCCGTGATTGAGGCGATGGTACGCGCTCATCCTTACGAGGAAGTCGCATACGATGTGTATCCGCTGCACACCCGCGCGGAGCATTCGCTGGGACGAATCGGCAGGCTGCCCAAGCCGATGCTCGCCAGCGAGTTGCGCGACTATCTCGCCGAGAAACTGCGCAATCCGTATGTGCGCACCTACGGCAAGCCGAGCAAGCTGATACGCACGCTGGCGGTGGTGGGCGGCTCTGGGGGCGACTACCTGCCCGATGCACAACGCGCTTACGCCGACGCGCTGCTCACAGGCGAGGTGCGCCACCACCATACTTGGGAGGCGTGGGCGCGCGATGTCGTGCTGCTGGAAGGCGGGCACGCCGAGACCGAAACGCCCGGCATGCAGCGGCTGACCGAGCGACTCCGCGCGTTCCTGCAGCCACGCGGCGTGGAAGTGTTCTTCGCAGGAGATGAGGCATGAAGTCCTACCGTGTACTAATTGTAGATGACGAACCCGTGATTCGCCTCGACCTAAGGACGATGCTGGAGGCAATGGGGCATGTGGTGGTTGGCGAGGCGGATAACGGCACGGACGCGCTGCACCTGGCACGCACGCTGCAGCCTGACCTCGTGATTGCCGATATTATGATGCCCGAAATGGACGGCATAGAACTTTCGCGTCGCCTTGCCCAAGAACGGATTGCTCCCGTGCTGATTCTCACGGCTTACAGCGAGCCTGAGATGATTGCGGGGGCAGACCGCGCGGGCGTGCTGGGCTACTTGGTCAAGCCGTTCCGCGAGGCAGACCTCGCCCCCGCCATCCAAGTGGCGATTAGTCGCTATCGCGAGCTGCGCGCACTGGAGACCCAAGCGCTGAACCTCACCCAAGAGCTGCAGGCACGCCGACGCATCGGACGCGCCAAGCGCGTGCTGATTCAGCAGCTGGGGCTTTCTGAAGAGGAGGCTTTCCGACGCCTGCAACAAACCGCCGAGCAGACGGGCAAATCGCTCGCCGAAGTCGCCGACGCAATCCTGCTGGCGTATCAGGTGCAACCTGAGCCAGAGTAGCATCAATCATTCTCCTAAGGACTGGGAGATCCCCAATGTGGTGGGGATGCGCTGGGCGCCGTTCGCCTCCAACGACGAGGGCGACCTGTATTGGCTGCAGTGCGAACCCGACGAGCACGGACTGACACCCGTCTACTTCCTGAACCACGAGGAAGCCTCGTACTGTATCGTAGCGTCCGACCTGTGGCACTTCCTGTGGTTTATGCTACAGAGCGTGGCAGCGGGTAAAAAACTACCACTGGATGTTCGAACGCGACTATGTGCTGCAGCACGACCCTCGCCTCAAGGTGTATGAGGGCACGGACACGACTGTCCGTGCCACAGGCGCGTCGGCGTTCTCAAATTGAAAGGCGATTAGCGTCATCGTCGATATAGAGAGTCGTCCTGCGGCGTCCACACGCCCAGCTGCTCTAAGCGCGTCGCCAAAGTCGCCAGCGGGAGACCGACCACATTGAAGTAGCAGCCCTGCACCTTTTCGATGAGCAGCGCGCCATACTCTTGAATGCCGTACGCGCCCGCTTTGTCAAACGGCTCCCCTGTGGCGATGTACCAGCGGATCCACGCATCGCTGAGAGGGCGGAAAGTCACGCGCGAGCGGGGGGCATCCAGTATGGTTTGCACGGTCTGCCCGCCACGACGCAGCAGCAAGCACAGCGCGGTGATGACGGTATGCGTGCGCCCCGACAGCAGGCGTAGCATCTCGAACGCCTCGCGTTCGTCAGCGGGCTTGCCCAGCACGCGCTGGTCAATCACCACGAGCGTATCGGCAGCGATGATGAGCGCGTTCTCGTAGTACGGCGCGACCGCTTCCGCTTTAGCGCGTGCCAGCTGTTTGCCCAGCGCCGCAGGGCGCGCCGTGCATTCTGGCAATCGCTCTTCAATCTGCGCAGGGTGAACCTCAAAAGGCGTGCCAAATAGCCGCATCAGCGATTGTCGACGCGGCGACTGCGACGCCAACACCCAGCGCAGGTTCTGCATCTCAGTCTACGCTCGCCTCCAGGAAACT
>JANXCK010000235.1 GCA_025060055.1 Fimbriimonadales bacterium
CTTATCACCTAAACAGTAAACTGCCCTCAACAAATAAAAACCGATTCTGCTTGTGATCAAAGCCAAAACCGAAGCGGAGACGCTGCAGTAAGCGATTGCGGAACGGTAAGCGATAGAACAGGCGTGCTTGATACTCGTTGCCCGCCACCCCAATCCCGCGTCGGTAGGCGATCCCGACGCCGTCAAAGAGATTCTTGACCAGATAGAGGCTGGCGGGGCGCAATCCCGTGTAGTCCACCGAGAACAGTTCCAAGTCGAGCGCTTCGGCGATGCCCGTCTCCAACGGCGCAAGCAGCCCAGGCAGTACCTGCGTAGTGAGGATATCGCTAATCTGTTCGCGGAACACTTGTGCGGGGTCTGCGCCACGCGCGATGGCTGCCAGCGCTTGCCCACGCCCCAGCAGGCTGAGGATGCTTTGCTCCGACAATCCTGGTGGGTCAGAGCGCGCAGTGAGTTGTAGACGTTCAGGATCGTCCAGTGGGCCGCGCACATCGACCTCGACACGGTAGCGGGTAGGATCGCCCGTGAAGTCGGGCGCGACCACGCGCGTGCTGGCACGCACATCCAGCTCGATGCGGGCAATCGTCTCGCCACGGGGGTTGGTGAACGGATAGTTCAGGCGGGCGACGCTGTCGGGTTCGATACGCAAGCGCGCGGTGGGCAGGTTGAGCGCGCCGCTGCGCAGGTTGAACTCGCCTGCAAGGGTCGGCGCTTGCAACGAGCCGCCCACCTGCAGCATACCTTCCATTCGCGCGTCCAGGTTCGGATTGCGCAGTGTGAAATCGTCGGCAATCGCAACGCGCACCTCGAACTGTGGGTTAATCGGCAGCGGCTCGCCCGTCTCACGCGGCGCGAACTCAGGCGGTAGATACAGGAAGCCGCGCTGCACGCGCAGCGTGCCTTGCACCTGCGGCGCATCGAGCGCACCCGTTATCTGCACCGCGCCTGAGACCACCGCCTGCGCACTGCCCTCCAGCAGGGGCAGTTTCGGCTCGCTCGCTTTGAACGAGTCCGCGAAAAGACGCACTTCTGCCAGTGGCTTCTTGCCCGAAAGGTCGATGCGCCCTTCGGCGCGGAGTGTTCCACCCTCGGAGGAGCGTGCCTGTGCTTGCAGCAAGCGTGCCTCGCGCCCGTCGAACTCCACAAGCAGCCCTATTTGCTGAAGGGCGGTACGCAGGTCTTTGAGTGCGAGCGCGTCGCCCGAAACGCGCAGCTGTCCACGCGGCTCAGGCGCGTCGAGCGTCCCGCCGATGTCCAACGCCGCTTCGATAGTGCCCTGCGTGCGCGTGGGGTCAATCGGCAAGAACTGGCTAAGCAGGGCAAGCGGTTGCTCGCGCAGGCGTGCCTGAATCTGGATGGGCGCATCGTCGGGCACACCCAACGGCGACCAGCGGAACGGCAGTCGCCCCGACAGCCGCGCCTGATAGCCGCCCATCCGAATCAGCGCGTCATCGGTCTGAGCCACACCCTCGCGCACCTCAATCTGGCTGAACATGACCTGATCGACGGTGTAGCCGCCGTAGTTCAGGTTGTTCACAGTTGCGCTGAGGTTCAGTTCGGGCGATTCGGGGTCGCCGCCTGCGATTAGGCTGAGGTCGAGGCTGCCGTCGAACTCAGGCAGGCTGGGTTCCCACAGTCGCGCCCAGCGCAGAGGCAGCTGCGCCGCTTCCACATCGGCGACGAACTTATCGGGGGTGTAGACACCCTTCGCCTCCAGCTGAGCAGTTTCGGCACGCCAGCGCAACTGCTGCAACTCGGCGCGTTGGGTGCGCAGGCGACGCAGCGACTCGGCAGCGCGTTCCACAGGCGACACCTCACCCAAATCATCGATGTCCGACTCGCCTTGCCAAGTCGCCTGCAAGCTCATCTTACCCAGCGATTGCCCACGCCACTCCAGCGTGTCGGCGTTCAGGCTGAGGCGCGCCGACGGCGCATCGAGTGCGCCTTCTACACTCAGCTGCGCTTGAACCCTGCCCTGCAAAGTCTCAAGACGCTCAGCAACGGCGGGCGGCACCAGTTCAGGCAGCGCGTTTGCAATCCGCCGCAGCCAGTCAATCGGGAGCGGCTCGCTCTCCATCTGCAGCTTGACCCGATTGGCAGCGAGGTCGTATTCGAATTCGGGTAGGCGCACAATGCCATCTGGTGTGCGCAGGACAAGCTGCGCAGCCAATAAGAGGTCTGCCGCGCGTGGCGCAGAGGAATGATAGTCAGCGCTTGTTGAGCGCACCTCGAACACGCCTTCGGTGTCGCCCAGCGGCACGCCGTTCAGAGCCATCTGCGTGCCCTCCAGCGCCACATGCACGGTAGGCGCGTCCAGTGTTCCCGATGCCGTGCCTGTAAGCGATGCACTGCCCGTTAGACGATACTCTGCGGGCAGGTATGGCGCAAGCACGCTTAGCGCCACATTGCGCAGCTCCCAGTCCGCGCGCAATCCTGCTTCGGAACTCCACTGTCCGCTTGCTGTAAGCGTGCCGTTGCCCACACGCGCTGCCAAGCGGGGTACATCCACCTGCACTGCGCTCTCGCGCACCTGCACGATAGCTTCCACTTGGTTCTCGCGCAGCAGGGTTTTGTCGTACTGAATGCCTTCAGAGGTGAGCGTTGCCCGCACTGTGAACTGCTGCGGCTCGCCTTCCGCTGTGAACACGCCCGAAGTCAGCCCTGCGATGGGCAACTCGCGCCGCAGCCAGTCGGGAATCGTGGCGAGGTCAAACTCGTACACCTCGCCTTGCACTTGGAAGCGGGGCGGCATATCGCTACTTTCGGGCAGTTGCACAACGCCCGACGCCAGCAACTGCGCCGCGCGACGCAACACTTGCAACTGTGAAATTCGTACCTCACGCCCCAACAGGTTCAGGTTGGCGACCGTAATCTCTGCGCCGAGGTCGCCAAGCCGCCCATCGAAAACCACCGCCTCCGCGACCGCTTCAGGCGACTGCCAACTCCCTCGCACTTGCGCTGTCAGATAACCAATCCCATCGAGGCGTAGTGGCTCGCCCGCGCTGTCGCGCGGGAGTTCGCCCTCTGCATAGCCCAGTAGTTCTGCAAGCAGGTTCAAGTCCAACTCGCTGGCATCCAGCGTTAGGTCAAGGTAAGGATTTTCGCTTTGTATATGTAAGATTTCACCTGAAACCTGCACAAAGCCCGCCGCGCCTTGCAACACTGCCAGTGGGATGGTGAGTTTGCCGTCGGCGTACTGCAAGCGGGCACGCCCGCCCCCCAGCCGACGCTGGTTATAAAGCAGAGCGTTAGTCAGCAGGTTTGCTTCCACCTTAGGGTTGTCCACATCGCCATAGGCGAGCAGCGCGATTTCGACATCACCGCGCAGTGCCTGCTCCCGCAAAGCGGGAATGCGTTCCAGAGGCAGCCCGCGCGTTGTTGCGAGCAGGCGCAGCTTGGGCGTCTTGGGGCGCGTGTCCAGCCAAAGCTTGCCCCGCACAGGATGCCCCGCATACTCCGCGTGCAGCGCGAGCAACAGCAACTGCCCCTGCGTGAACAGAATCGGGGTGCGCAGGTGGCATAGGTCGCCTTGAGGTGTGCGCAAGCGTTCAAGATACGCAGTGCCCGCAATTTGCAAGTTTTTCGGTGTACCTTCTACACGCCACTGCGCCGCGTACTTACCGCCAACAAGCGGGGTATCGCTGTGCAGGAGCCGCCAGAGCGTGGCAGCATCGCCCTGCACCTGTGCCTGCGCAGCAACCGCCACCTCTTGCCCTGCCCAGTCCACAGTGCCCTGCACCTGTAGCCCGCCATCGCGCGAACGCACCTCGCCTGCTAAGCCCGACTCAGTAAACGCAAGCAGGAAACGCGCCTCGCGCCACGGGAGCAACTTGCGCCGAAAAGTGGCGTCCTGCGCGATGCCTTGCGCCACGCCGTGAACTCGAAGTGGCTGGTCAGGTTCGTACACGATTTGCAACGCGACTTGCGCCCACGCCCGACGCACATCGAACTCCGTCTTCGGCAGGTACGGTTTGAGCCGTGCGCCTTGCACTCGGCTTGCCCGCGCCTCGACGAGCCAGCGTTGCCCATCAGAAACTGCCTGCGCCTGCACTGTGCCCAGTGCATCGCCGAAACCGCGTGCTGTGATATGTTGCACTGTGCGCGGTTGGTTCGCCACGAACTCGTCAAGCCAGAGCGTGGCACGCACGGGCGTCTCAGGCAAGAAGTCATCGAAGTACAGAGTCCCGTCGCGTGCGCGCACGCGCAGCGTAAGCGGAATCGGCTCAGGGGGACGCGGGCGACGCAAGAGCGGCTCGATATTCCACACGCCTTGACGATCCCGCTGGAGCCACACTTCGGGGCGGTCTATCTCAAGCGTGACGGGTGCGCCGTTGGCAGGCAAGCGTGCGACGAGGGCACGAGCGCGGAACAGACGCGCACCGCTCAGCGTGCGCACTTCGGGGTTGAATAACAGGATGCTGTCCCAGCGGAGTGCAACGCGCTCTATCTGAATGTCCAGTTCCGCCTGGCGCCGCGTGTACTCCCGTAGGGCGGGGGGCAAGCTCTCCTCGACGGCGAGCTTGACCTGCCACAGGTACATCGTGCCCGTCGCCCCAATCAGCGCCGCAGGCAGCAGCACAAGCAGCCCCTGCCCCGCACGCCACAGTCCGCTACGAACCCTCCACTGCGCCAACTTTGGCGAGCCTCTCCGCCATCACGCGCTGCGAAAACGCAATCGCGTTGTACGAACTACGAATGAACGGTCCCGATGCCACAAACAGAAAGCCCATCTCCTCCCCTAATACGCGATACTCTTCGAACTGCTCAGGGTGGACATACTCCTGCACGGGTAGGTGGCGTTGAGTGGGACGCAGGTACTGCCCAATCGTCAGCGCGTCCACGCCTGCGTTGCGCAAGTCGCGCATGGTTTGCAGCACCTCCGCGCGTGTCTCGCCCAGCCCCAGCATAATCCCCGACTTGGTGTAGATTGATGAGTCCATCCGCTTGACGGTCTCCAGCACTTGGAGCGAGCGGTCGTAGCGGGCTTGCGGGCGCACGATGGTTTGCAGTCGTGCCACCGTCTCGATGTTGTGATTGAAAATCTCGGGTTGCGCGTCTACCACGCGCCGAATGCACCAGCTTTTGCCCTTGAAGTCGGGGGTTAGCACTTCCACGATTGCATTCGGGATGGTCTCGTGCAGGGCGCGGATGGTTGCAGCGAACTGTCCTGCGCCCTCATCGGGCAAATCGTCGCGCGCCACAGAAGTCACCACGATGTGTTTCAGCCCCATGCGTTTCGCGGCGTCGGCGAGTCGCTGCGGTTCCTGCGGGTCTAACGCCAGTGGCTTGCCCGTCTTGATGGCGCAGAATCCGCAGTGGCGCGTGCAGATGTCGCCCAAAATCATAAAGGTCGCCGAGCCTTTCGACCAGCATTCGGGCAGGTTGGGGCAGCGTGCGCTCTCACACACGGTATGCAGGCGCGCCGCCCGCATCATCTGCTCTACCTGCTGTACCTTCTCTGGCTTGGGCAAGCGCACCTTGAGCCATTCGGGGAACTTGCGATTGACCAACTCGATATTCGCCATCGGGCGTATTATACCAGAGGTTCAGCCCTCAAGGAACTCCTTGATAACGGGCTTGAGCTGGGGCTTCACTCGTTCCACCAGAAACGAGTCGTGCCCCCACGCGCTATCGATCAGGATATGCTCGGCGTCTTTGCCCAGTGATTGCAGAACTTCCACAGCTTCTTGCTGACCCGCAGGCGGGAACAGCCAGTCGGAGGTGAAACTGACGAAGCGCAGTTGCGCTTGCACGCGGGCTAAGGCACGGCGCAGGTCACCTCCGCCGTAAGTGTAGCCCAAGTCGAAGTTGTCCATCGCGCGGGTGATATACAGATAGCAAAACGGGTCGAACCGATGCAGGAAGGTGGTGGCTTTGTATTCCAAGTAGCTTTCCACTTGGTACATCACGCTCCAGAACTCGGTTTCGGGCACGGTGTCGCGTCCGAACTTGCTCCAGAGCGCGTGTTCCGACAGGTACGAGAGGTGCGCCAGCATGCGGGCGAGCATCAGCCCGCGTTCCGCGCCGCGCAGACCGCTGCGTTCCAGCCCCATCAAGATGGTTTGGCGCTGGATGTGGTTGAGGGCAATTACCATCGGGCTGGAGCGCGCGGGCGCGGCGATAATCAGCGCTTTGCGCACGCGGTCGGGATACCGTACCGCCCACTCGAACGCGCGCATCCCCCCTGTGGAGCCGCCAACCACAGCGTACACCTGCTCAATACCCAGTTGCTCCAGCACGGCGCGTTCCAGTTCGACCCAGTCCGTCACGCGAATCGGCGGGAAGTTCAGGTGATACGGCTCGCCTGTGCTTGGATCCATCGAGAGTGGTGAGGTCGTGCCGTAGGGGCTTGCCAGCGCGTTGATGCAAATCACGAAAAATCGGTTCGTGTCCAG
>JANXCK010000006.1 GCA_025060055.1 Fimbriimonadales bacterium
GAAGGTCTGCGCCGTCGCCTCGACAGTCTCCACAAAATCGCCCTGATTGAACACGCGGAAGTCCAGGTCGTCGTCGGGAGGAATCTTGTGCGCGCGGGCGAGGGCTTCCTCCACGCAGGTCTGCGTCTCCGCCATCTGGTCGGAGCGACGCGCCTGAATGTTGATGGCGTCCAAGTGGCGTTGCCCCATCAGGCGGCGCATCGCAGTGGGCAACGGGATATACACGCGGTCATCGAGGCTGCGGAAGCCCGTGTCGCCCTTGTAGGCGATTCGCCCGACGACCTCGTAGCTTTGCCCGCCGATGCGAATGGTCTTGCCCACGCACGCCCCGCCCTGAAACAGCTCCTGCCACACAGTGTGCCCAATCACCGCCACGCGCGCCATGCTCTCCATATCCTGCTCAGTGATGAACCGCCCCTCTTCCAGCACGAAGTTGCGGATGGGCTGCAGTTCGGGCGTCACGCCAGAGATACTGGTGCGCATGTTGCGGTTGAGGTATTTGACCTGCTGCGTCGTCCACACTTCGGGCGAGACGCGGGCGACCATATCGCTGCAGGACTTCATGATGGCGTCACCGTCTTCGAGTTTGAGGCTCTGCACACTGCCGAAGCCGAGAAACGCGCCGCCGCGCCGCGCTTGACCGGGACGCACGGTCAGCACATTCGCGCCGAGCCGCTGTACCTGCTCCAGCGTTGCCTGCCGCGCGCCCTGCGCAATCCCAATCATCGTAATCACCGCCGCCACGCCGATAATCACGCCCAGCATGGTCAGCATCGTGCGCATCTTGTTCGCGCGTAGGCTGTCGATGGCGGTCAGAAAGTTTTCAATGATGCTCATTCGTCTTCCTCCAGTTCGTCAAGCATTCGGCGTACTACTTCATCAAGGCGTCTCAACTCTTTCTCCAGCACCTGCCACACACGCTGCAGGTCGACGCCAAAATAGTCGTGAATAAGTATGTCCCGCATCCCTGCAACATCGCGCCACGGAATCTCTGGATACCGCCGTCGTACTGAAGCAGGAATCTTCTTCGCTGCTTCCCCGATAATTTCGAGGGCGCGAGTCACAGCATACACCTTTTCAGTGTTGCTCGCAAACTGCTCGTAACTCAGTCCCTCAACGAACCGTTGAGCGTTCTGACTCGCTTCGAGCATGTCCTTTAAGTACTCCCTTAGGGCACGCTTCATACTGGCTCGGCTTCCTGCAAGATAGTGGCGCGATAGGCGGGGCGAATCGTGTGTGGCTCCACGAGATCGACGCGCACTCCCAAGATGTCAGACAGGTGATTCCGCAAAGCGATAAACTCCCACAAGCTGAGGGGTGCTTCTGCGTCGTCAAACTCCACCAACAGATCTATATCGCTGCGCGCGTGGGCATCGCCCCGCGCCACTGAACCGAACACCGCAAGCGAGCGTACGCGATACCTCTGGCGTAGCTCAGGCATCAGGGATCGTAGAGTCGACTTTATCTGGTCTTTCTGCATCTTGAAAGGTTTCCGCTTACGGCTAACCTGTTTCATAGCGCTCGATTTTACCGTCCACCTCCTGACGAGCCGCCTTGTCCGCTGCGCTGACCGCCACCGCCAAAGCCTCGACCGGGCGGTCCGAACGCGCGCCCGAACGGCGAGCTGGGTCCTTCATCTTGACGATTGAAGATGCGCCCCACCACGACCTTCTCGCCGGGTTGCACGCCGTCGATAATCTCCGTCTTGGTGTTGCCCTGCAGCCCGACCTTCACCTCGCGGCGCTGGGGCTGACCGTTCACCATCACTTCCACATACGCGCCCTGCGGATTCTCGTTCACTGCCTCGTTGGGCACAGCGACCACATCATTTTTGCGCGCCACCAGAAACTCGCAAGTGGCGTTCATGCCAGGTTTGAGGCGCGAGTCGGGCTTTTCGATTTCCACGCGCACCTTGATGACTGTGACATTCTGCTCCAGCACAGCCTGCGGGTCAATGCGGCTCACTTTGCCCTTGAACCGCTCGCGTCGGAAGGCGTCCACGCGGATATCGACGGGCTGCCCAATCCGCACGCTGCCGATATCGGCTTCGTCGACGGAGACCTCCACATACATGCGGCTGGTGTCGGCGATTTGCAGCAGCGTGTTGCCTTGCGAGAAGAGCGAGGTGCCTGGGGGCACGATCGTGCCCTGCTCCACAAAGCGGGCGATGACCACCCCGCTAAGCGGGGCGGTGATGGTAGTGCTATCCAGCTGCACTTTGGCGTTGTAGAGTTGGGCGTCGGCGCGGGCGCGTTGCGCTTTGGCAGCGGCGATGTCGGCTTCACGCAGGCGAATCTGGCGCAGGTTGGAGCGTGCCTGTTGCAGAGCGGTCTTGGCTTGTTCGTACTGGGCGCGCGCCTCGCGCAGGGCTTGCTGCGCCAGTTCCACCTGTACGCGGTTCGCCTCCGCCGAGCGCAGGTTCGCCTCCGCCTCCTGCACGCGGGCGCGGGCGGTCTCCAGGCGCGTCTGAATATCTTGCTCTAAGGTCTGCAGACGCTGCTGCGCGGCGGTCAGCTGTGCGCGGGCGTTCTCCAGCTGCGCGGCGGCGTTGTCCACCTGCTGCTGCGACACATAGCCGCGCTGCAGCAGGTTTTTGAGCCGTTCGTGGTTGCGCTGCGCGGTCTCCACAGCCTGACGCGCCGCCTCGAAGTTCGCCTGCGCCTGTGCCCGCTCCTGCGGAATTACGACTTTCTCCAGCTGCTCCAAGTTCTTGCGCGCGGTCTCCAGCGCGGTACGGGCGGATTGGAGCTGTGCTTCGGTCACGGTCGGCTGCAGTCTGGCGCGTTCTTCCGCCTGACGCAGGCGGGCTTCAGCAGCTTGCAGGTTCGCCTCGGCTTGCTGCACCGCGAGCTGGCTCTGCTCGCGTTGCAGGCGTAAGCTCTCCTGTGCCTGCTCGATGCGCGCCTTGGCAGCTTCCAAGTCGGCTAACGCCTGATTGTAGACCGACAGGGTATCGGCGGGGTCGATTTTCGCCAGCAGCTGTCCCGCCTTTACCTCGTCGCCCACATCCACCAAAATCTGGCTCACGATCCCGCCTGCTTTGGACTTCACATCGACGATGTTGTAGGTGCGCAGGACACCAGTGGCGGTGATGGTGCGCACCACATCCTCGCGGGTGACTTCGGCAGTGCGGATTTCGACTTCAGGTTCTGCGGCTTGTGTGTTGCGCCCGCGCAGCCAAAGCGCCAGCGCCACCACGATAACAACGCCCACAATCACAGCAACGCGCCTGTTCATAGCTCGTCCTTGAAGGATACCTATTTCGCGACCGCGCCACACTAAGCACAGCTACATCAAGATGTAAGACGCTTCCTGCAGCCGATTGTTCGCTATTATTGAGCCGACTTAGTCGTCTAACTCTGCAGGAGGCAACGACGATGCGTCCAAGTATGCTGCTGAGCGGTCTTCTGGTAGTATGGCTTTATGGCTGTGGTGGTGATGCCAGCCCGAAGCCGC
>JANXCK010000097.1 GCA_025060055.1 Fimbriimonadales bacterium
AGTGTTCCACAACTTCTGCTTCGTGAGCATCCGCAAGCGCTATCCCGGACACGCCTTCAAGGTGATGAACGCCATCTGGGGCTTGGGACAGCTGATGTTCAGCAAGTTTATCGTGGTGTTCGACGAGGATGTGAATGTGCATGACCTAAGCGAGGTCATCTGGCGTTGGGGCGCGAATGTAGACCCCGAACGCGACACGCTGATTGTCAAAGGTCCCGTCGATGTGCTGGATCACGCCAGCCCGTATGTGGGCTATGGCAGCAAGATAGGGTTCGACGCCACGACGAAGTGGAAGGAGGAAGGCTTCTCGCGCGAGTGGCCCGAAGTGATTCGGATGACGCCAGAAGTCAAAGCGAAGATAGACGCCCTCTGGGAACAGCTGGGGCTGTAGAGGCGGGGGCGATTCGCCCCTGGGAAGGGTACATCTTTGAGGCACATAATACCAAATTGGGGTTTCAAATAGTAGCGCAGTATTCTGGTATGGCTGAAGCCGTTCCTGTGCAAACCAAGCCCGCCTACGCGGGCTGTAGCCGACGAAGGTCGGCTTCGTCTGCATAGCAACGGCTTTAGCCGTGACGGACAGTTCTGTCCGCGAGTGCCACAGGGCAGGTCTTGCTGCTACGCCGCCAAATCGCTCAGCGCGTTGCGGGCGAAGGTGTTCTCTGGGTCAATATCCAGCACGATTTTGAACTGTTCGCGTGCCTCAGCGACGCGCCCTAAGTCGCGCAAGGTCATCGCAAGATTCAGCCGCGCCTCCAAATAGCGCGGATTAATCTCCAGCGCGTTCAGGAACTCCTGAACCGCCTCCTCTTCCTTGCCGAGCGCCACGAGCGCCATGCCCAGATGGTTGCGAATGTCAGCAAAGTTCGGGCGGATGGCGAGCGCCTTGCGGTACTCGGCAACGGCAGCAGTGAGGTCGCCTTTGCGGTATAGGTCATCGCCTAAGCGTGCGTGGTAGAGTGCTTCATCCGTGCTGGTGGAGCTGAGTGTCTCGAAGAGCGCAATCGCTTGATCAATGCGCCCAGCGCGGTCGTGTTCCAGCGCCTGCTCATAACGCGCACGGTCAAAGCTCGAATCCAGAGCTAATGCTTCCTCGATGCGGCGCAAGCCGTCCTCGCGTCGTCCCATCTCGTACCATATAATTCCCTGATACAGCACCGCTTTGGCGAAGCGGGGGTTAATCTTCAACGCCTCTTTGAGATGCTGCGCTGCGCGTTCGTGCTGGCGCAACTTGCGCAGGGCAAACGCCATCGCGAAGTGCAAGTCGGCATAGTAGGGATAGATTTCCAGCGAGCGCTGATAGTGTTGGATAGCCACCTCGTACTGACCCTGCCGCAGCGCCGCGTGCCCCAGCTCCGCGTGCGATTCGGCGATATAGAACTGCGCGAGCTTCTGTACCATCACATCGCGTGTTTCGGTTAGGGCACGCTCAAAGAGCCTGATGGCTTCCTCAAAACGCCCATCATCGTAGCACCGAACGCCTGCGTCATAAGATGGGGTTATACTCGCGCCCAGAATCTTTCGCAGGAATGACATGGAACGCCCTCCGTATGGGAGATTATCGGCACAGACGGGAGCAGTTTTTAGGGGTGCGAATTGGCAGGATTTGTTGCCCCTGTCGCGAATCCCACCTACAACATCTTGGGAGGTCGCGCATGGAAGCAGGCTTTGTGCATCTTCATCTGCACACGGAGTTTAGTTTGCTGGACGGGGCAACGCGCATTCGGGAGTTAGTGCAGCGTGTGGCGGACTTCGAGATGCCCGCGGTTGCGATTTCCGACCACGGCGTGCTGTATGGCGCCATCGACTTCTACAACGCTTGTCAGGCGGCGAGCATCAAGCCCATCATCGGTTGCGAACTATACCTCGCACCACGCTCCATCCACGACAAGACCAAGCACGACCAAAACAGCTACCATCTGCTGCTGCTGGCAAAAGACGAGGTGGGCTACAAGAACCTGATTCGGCTCAGCACAATCGCGCACCTGGAAGGGTTTTACTACAAGCCACGCGTGGACAAGCAGATTTTGCGAGCGCACGCGCAGGGACTCATCGCCACCTCCTCGTGTCTGGCAGGCGAGATCCCCGATGCCTTGCTCAAGGGCGACTATGAGCAAGCACGCCGCTTGCTGGAGGAGTATCTGGACATCTTCGGACGCGAAAACTTTTATATTGAGCTGCAAGACCACGGCTTACCAGAGCAGAAGGTTGTAAACGAGGGGTTGCTGCAACTGGCAGCGCAGTACCGCTTGCCCCTGCTACTCACCAACGACGCGCACTACCTCACGCGCGAGGACGCCACAATGCACGATGTGCTGCTGTGCGTGCAGACAGGCGCGACGCTGAACGATCCGAAACGGCTCAAGTTCGGCACGGAGGAGTTCTACGTGAAGTCGCCGCAGGAGATGGCTGCGCTGTTTCCCGACCATCCCGACGCGCTTGCCAACACGCTGGAGGTCGCCCGTCGCTGCAACCTGCAGCTGGAGTTTGGCAGGGTGCAATTGCCTGCGCCCGACCTGCCCGACGGCAAAACAGCGATGCAGCACCTGCGCGATTTGTGCTACGAAGCGTTGCCCGCGCTCGTTCCCAATCCCACCGAGACCCACTCCCAGCGCTTGGAGTACGAGCTATCTGTGATTGAGGCGACAGGGTTCGCGCCCTACTTCCTGATTGTGCGCGACTTTGCGCAGTTTGCGCGACGCGCAGGGGTCTACTTCGGCGTGCGCGGCTCAGCAGCAGGCAGCTTCGTGTCCTACTGCCTCGGCATCACCGACATCGACCCGATTGAGTATGACCTGACTTTTGAGCGGTTCCTGAACCCAGAGCGCATCCAGATGCCCGATATCGACATGGACTTCGAAGATGCGCGACGCGACCTGATTATTCGCTATGTGCGCGAGAAGTACGGGCACGAGCGCGTGGCGCAGATTATCACTTTCGGCACACTCGCTGCTAAGGCGGCGCTACGCGACGTCGCCCGCGCAATGAGCCTGCCTTCCGCGCTGGTCGATCGGCTCGCGAAAGCTATCCCGACACAGCCAGGCATGACCCTCGACAAGGCGCTGGCTATCCCCGAAGTGCGGCAGGAGTACGAGCGCAACCCCGACGCCCGTCGGCTCATCGACATGGCACGCAGGCTCGAAGGCATCACGCGCAACGCGAGCGTACACGCCGCGGGCGTGGTGATTTCCAAAGACCCGCTGGTGGAACATGTGCCTTTGGCGCGTTCCGCAGACGGCGAACCCGTAACGCAGTACCACATGGGCGCGCTGGAGCAGATCGGGTTGCTGAAAATGGACTTCTTGGGGCTGTCGAACCTCTCTGTGCTGGCGCAGACGGTCGAGAACATCAAGCGCACACGCGGCGTGGAGATTGATGTGCGCCGCCTGCCACTGGACGACGCCAAAACCTACGAGATGTTGGGGCGCGGCGACACAACGGGCGTGTTCCAGTTGGAAGGTGCAGGGATGCGCCGCTACATCCGCGAGCTGCGTCCGCAGAATGTGCGCGAACTCGCCGCTATGGTCGCCCTGTATCGCCCCGGTCCGATGGAGCATATCCCCACCTATATCAATCGCAAGCACGGGCGCGAGCCTATCGAGTACCCCCACCCGTGGCTGGAGCCGATTCTGAAGGAGACCTACGGCGTGATTGTGTACCAAGACCAAGTGCTGAAAGCGGTTCAGGCGTTGGCAGGCTTCTCGCTGGGCAAAGCGGACATTCTGCGCCGCGCGATGGGCAAGAAGAAGCCTGAAGAGATGAAGCGCATGCGTGCCGAGTTCGTGGCAGGGGCACAGGCAAAGGGGATTAGCGAGGACGAGGCGAACCGCTTATTTGACCTGATTGAGCCGTTCGCAGGCTATGCCTTCAACAAAGCGCACGCCGTGTGCTACGCCCATGTCGCCTACCAGACTGCCTACCTCAAAGCGAACTACCCTGTGGAGTATATGGCAGCGCTCATGGCGGTATTCAAAGACAAGACCGACAAGATTAGTAACTTCATCGATGAGTGTCA
>JANXCK010000124.1 GCA_025060055.1 Fimbriimonadales bacterium
ACAACGCCCGCTTGGGTTCAATCTGCTCGATAATCGCCTCCACCACCCAGTCGGCGTCTGCCACGCAGTCCAAATCGCTCTCGACGCTGCCAGGAGTGATGCGCTGCGCGTCTTCGGGTCGGTAGAAAGTGCCTGAGTTGACTAAGCGTTCGATAGCGTGGTGGGCAATCTCACCCTGATCTAACAGATGCACGCGCCAGCCGACACTGGCTAACAAGGCAGCGATGCCACCTCCCATCGTGCCTGCACCCAACACGACAGCGTGTCCTTTCCGCAGGTTGCCGTTCACCATACAGAACGCCTCCGTTGATGGCGGAGAGTATACCTCTGAGGGCGTTCGAAAACCGTCTTCGGAACGCGACGGCTCAAGCCGTTTGTATGCAGACCAAGCCTGGCTGCGCGGGCTATTGACCGATGGACATCGGCTTCACTGGCATACGAACGGCTTGAGTCGCCGAGCGCGGCACGCGATTTCTTGAATCGTCTTCAAGACGGGTATCATAAACGCTGTTGGACACACCTTGGCTCAAGGAGGAGATGATGCGAACGAGTGCTGTGCTTGTCCTTGCAGGATTGCTCACTGCGAGCGCGTGGACTCAGATGAACGATGTGCCTCCCGGACACTGGGCGTACCAAGCAATTCGCGAATTGGTGCGCTTGCGCATCCTGGAAGGTTTTCCCGACGGGGAGTTCAAGCCGAACCGTGCAATAAGCCGTGCGGAGTTTGCGCAGGCGGTTGCACGCGCCTACCGTGTGCTGGACGAACGCCTGCGCGAGGTGGAGCAGCGCCTGAACCGAATCGCGCCTGAGATAGCTACTCAGCCCCCTTTACCAGAGCAGCAACAAGTTCAAGAACTACAGAAGACAGCGCGCGAACTGTTGCAGCTGCGCAGTGCTATCGAGACGCTCCAGCGTCTCGCCCAAGAGTTTGAAACGGAACTAAGCCAGCGGAGCGTGAGCATACGCGACCTGCGACGCGACCTCGCTGCGCTGGAAGAGCGCGTGCGCCGAGAGGAGCGACGCCGACAACGCTTCACTGGCGATGTAACGCTCGCCGCGTTCGGAACTCACAGCTACGATGGGCGCAGCGCGTACACGCTCAACGGCGTGGAGATCAACCCCTCAGGCAAGTTCTTACAGAGTGTTGGCGTGCTGCACGAGCTGGGACTGCGAGTGGATTTGCCTATCAACGATCAGGTGAACGCCCAAGCGACCTTTATCGTGGGCAACTATCTGCCGTTCACCCGCGAGGCAACCCGCCTTGCCAACTTTATCAGTGCGGACAAGAGCGCGCCGCTGGTCGGACAAACCGACATCACCATCTGGGAAGCGTACATCACCACCTCACTGGACTTGTTCGGCAGGCGCATCCAAGCGCAGATAGGGCGCATCCCGCTCAAGCTCACACCCTACACCTTCCAGCGGATTGAGCCTGATTACTACTTGGACTTCGAGCGGTATCGCGATCGGACGCACCGCGCGGACGGCGCGCTGCTGACCACTGCGTTTGGCAGGCTGAGCGCACAGCTGTTTCTCCTGAGCAGCTACGGCATCCGCTCAAATGTGGTTCGCTTTTCCCCAATCCACTTCGCGAACCATAACGCTTCGGTCAGTGCGCCTGCTGACCAGCTGGCGGGATTGCGCTTGGATTACCAGTTCAATTTCGGCGAGTACCCCGTGCAGCTTGGCGCGACCTACTTTGCTGCAGGAGTCGGGCGCGACCGCGAGTTCCGCCACATTAACAACACTGTGCGCACGGATGTCGACCGCGTCGATGTGTTGGGGTTCGACTTGCAGTCGCGCTTCAGCGATATCGAGGTGCGCTTTGAGTATGCCCTCAGCAACCTGCAGCGCGGCGACAATCGCGTCGTGGGCAGGAGCAACAAGGTGTTCGACATCAGCGCGAGCTACCGTTTTACGGAACAGTGGGAGGCGCTGCTGGGCTACCGCGAGATCGAACCCTACTTCGTAGCCCCCGGCAACTGGGGACGCATTGGCTATCTGTATAACCCATCTGACCTGAAAGGCACTTACCTGACCACCACCTATCAGGCGCTGGAGAACCTGAATTTGCGCCTCACGGTGGATGTCTACACGGGGACAGCAAAGCTGCCGTTCGATCGGGGCTATCAGAGTCGAGACCGCATGCGTCGCGTTTTGCTGGAGGCACGCTACCGCTACAGCCCACGCCTGCAGTTCTTCCTTGCTTATGAGAATGTCGGCTGGGATATTATCAGCTTCGCGCTCAACAACCAGCGTGGTAAGCCCGAATGGAACTACCTCACGCTACGCGCTGCTTACGACCTTGGCGAGAACATCGAGTTCAACCTGCTCTACCAGTACATCAACACGAACGGCAAAGGCGTTGAACTGCTTAGCGGAGGACCGGACCCGGCAGGGAATCGCGCGGGCGTGTTCGCTGCGAACCTGCGGTACCGGTTTTAGGACGCACTTTTGACCTTCTTGGTTGGCGTGGGCACATCTTCGGGCTGTGCCTGCGCCGCCAAGAGGTTTTCTTTCTGGATTGCCTCGTAAATCTCGCGGCGATGCACGGTTACATGGCGCGGCGCTTTGATGCCCAGCCGCACCTGCTCGCCGCGCACCTCCAGCACGACGACCTCGATGTCGTCGCCAATCATAATGCTCTGATTGACCTTGCGGGTAAGAACTAACATACCGATAGCCCTCCTTGGCGTGAATGGTTAGCCGGCGGCTTCCGCCGCCTGCGCACTGCGCCACATCTCTTGCAGTATCGGATGGCGCGTATGATAGCGTTCGTCATCTAAAATCACCTGCCGTCCTATACGCAACTCCAGGTTGAACACCAGCGGCGCGAGCAGGTTCGCCGTCATTGCGTGCGGCTTGCCCGACGGGATAGTTACCGTCGTCAGCACCGCCTTGGGCGTCGACTCGCTGAGCTGCAGTCGCTCCACTTCGGCATCCGACAGCACCACCTCGTAATCGGCACGGAAGTACCACGGGTCAATCAGCAACAGTGCAAGGCTCGGCTCCTCCGCCGACTGCAACCACCAGAAAGGACCCTCGCTATCATGGCGGATTAGGACGAAACGGCGATACTGGCTCAGCCCCACCAGCCCGTCCTCAAAGGTGATGATGTCGTCCTCTTGTATTGTAATTGTACCGAATCGAGTGGTCTCAAGTTCCATGCCCTAACCTCCGCTCAGGAAATCGAACAGATTGACGCTCTGGATGCGTGCAAACACTTGTAGCGACGCTTGGTAGCTCAGCTCGGACTGCTTGAGTTGGCTGATGGCTTCGGCGAGGTCTACCTCCTCAATATCGGCGAGGTTGCCTATGAGCTGATCGCGTCGGCTTGCATGCAGTTGCTCGTAGTTGCTCAATTCGCGCATGCGCACGCCTACCTCGCCCCGATAACGGTGGAACTCGCTCTGGAACTGCTCAATGTCGCGCAGGTCAGTCAGCGACAGCTGTAAGGCATTGCCTGTGATAAGGTTGTTTTCTACCTCAGTGAGTTTGTTGTACAAGCTGGCGATTCGTGCGCCGGAGAAGTTCATCAGAATGGCTCTATCGGCAGCAATGTTGACCAGCAGGGGGTTGCCGTCGCCCGCGTAGTTTGCCACACCACCGATCAGCTCGATGGGTGCGGCATGCACTCGCTGTCCGCTGAACAGATAGCGTTCGCCGTCGGGTCGCTGGTTGCCAATCTGGAGCAGGCGTCGCTTGATTTCGCGGATTTCTTGGGCGAGCGCCTCGCGCGCGGCGGCGTCGTTGGTGTCGTTCGCGCCTTGCGTGATAATCTGGCGGGTGCGGTGCAGGATGTCGCCGATGTCGCTGAACGCTTGCTCCGTGGCTTGCAGAAACAGGCGCGCTTCGCGGATGTTGCGCCCGTACTGGTCTATCTGCTGAATCTGCTCGCGCAGGGCGAGCGCGTGTACCGAGCCGACGGGGTCGTCCGACGGCTGCTCGACGCGCTTGCCTGTGGCGACGCGCTTTTGCCAGAGCGTCATCTGATGCACGCTCTGCTCAATGGCGCGTTCCATCCGCCGAAACTGCCAGTATGTGCTGATGCGCATAGATTCCTCTGTGGCTTGGACAGTCCTGTCCAAGCAAGGGCACGGACACGACTGCCCGTGCTACTGTGGCTTGGACAGTCTTGTCCAAGCACAGCACGGACACGACTGTCCGTGCTACTAACGAACCGTCTGGAGCAAATCCTGAATCAGCCCATCAAACACGCTAATCACTTTCGCCGCCGCCTGATAGCTGCGCTGGTACTTTACCAGGTTCGCCGCCTCCTCATCCAGTGAGACGCCCGATACCGATTCGCGAATCTGATGTAAATGCTCCAGCGTTAATTGTTGCGATTCGGCGCGATTTCTGGAGACCCGCGCGTCGTTGCCCAC
>JANXCK010000159.1 GCA_025060055.1 Fimbriimonadales bacterium
TAGCGGCTGGTCAGCCGCGCGGGTTAGCCCCACGCGGTCAAGCAACTCGTTCACGCGCTTGCTCCGATCAGGCTCGCTAATCCCAAACAGTCGGGCGTAGAAGGTGAGGATTTCGCGCCCTGTCATGTAGTCGTAGAAGTAAGGGTTTTCAGGCAGATAGCTGATTTTGTAGTGATTTTTCGGGTCGCCTGCGGGCTTGCCCAGCACATACGCCTCCCCATCGGTAGGATAGATAATCCCCAGCAGCACCTTGATGGTGGTCGTTTTCCCCGCGCCGTTTGGACCTAAAAACCCGAAAATCTCGCCCCGATACACTTCCAGGTTCAGGTTCTTGACGGCGTCTACGGGTTGCTTACTCCACAGCCCTGAATAGCGTTTGGTCAGGTTCACCGTTTTGATGGCTAAATCGCTCATTACCGCCTCCTATGATGACGACAAATGCGCTGTGGATTATACCCGACTCTTTGCGCTGTGCCGTTCTGTGCCGTCTGACGGCTGAAACCCATGCGACTTGCCAGTAAAGTTTTGCCCTACCCCTGCCCAAAATACTCTCGGCTCGAAACCTTGTGAGGGGGCTGATGATGGAACAGCATTTCGATTGGCGTAAGCTGGTCGGGTTGGAAGCGATGGAAGACGAGGAGCAACCTGCCTCCAACGCTGCCGATGTCACGCTGCAAATCGCAGGCGAGGAACAGCCAGTGGAAGATGTGACCATCGACGACCTGCTTCGGCAATGCGTGGAGCGCGGCGGATCTGACTTGCACCTCACGGTGGGGCTGCCGCCCACTATTCGCCTGAGCGGGCATCTGACCCCGCTGCCCTACAAACCGCTCACCCCACACGATACCCGACGCCTCGTGTACGAGGCACTCAACGACCAGCAACTGGAGCATTTCGAACGCCACCACGAGCTGGACTTCGCCTACACAGTAAAAGACACGGCACGCTTCCGCTTCAATGTGTACATGCAAAAAGGCGCGGTGGCAGCGGCGATGCGCGTTATCCCCTCGCGAATCCCGTCCATCGAATCGCTGCGCCTGCCCAGCGTCATCCACGAAGTGGTCAAAAAGCACAGCGGATTAGTGCTGGTCACGGGTCCCACTGGCTCAGGTAAGTCCACCACCCTGGCGTGCATGATCGACCTGATCAACCAGACGCGCCCGTGCCACATTATGACCATTGAAGACCCGATTGAGTATGTGCATACGCACAAGCGGGCGATGGTGAACCAGCGCGAGGTGCATACCGACACCGAGAGCTTCCACAACGCGCTCCGCGCCGTGTTGCGCGAAGACCCCGATGTGATTCTCATCGGCGAAATGCGCGACTTAGAGACTATTCAAGCCGCGCTGACCCTCGCCGAGACAGGACACCTCGTGTTTGCTACGCTGCACACCCGCAACGCGCCGCAGACCATCGACCGCATCATCGATGTGTTCCCGCCGCACCAGCAGGAGCAGATTCGTGTGCTGCTTGCCAACACTATCGAAGCCGTGTTCGCGCAGCAGCTCATCCCGATGATTGGCGGTGGGCGCGTGGCAGCCATCGAAGTGATGCTCGCCAACGCTGCCATCCGCAACCTCATCCGCGAGGGCAAGACGCACCAGATTTACTCCATCATGGAAACCCAATCAGGGCAAGGCATGATTACGATGGATCGCGCGTTAGCTGACCTGCATCGCAACGGCTACATCACTTACGAGGAAGCCGTGAACCGTGCGATGGATCGCGAGAACTTCCAGCAACTGCTCAAAGCCGCGTAAGGAGGACGCTTTATGCCGCTGTTTGGATATGAAGCCGTCGACAACAAGGGGCGCACGCTCAAAGGCACGATCGAAGCCGACAACGAGCAGCTCGTGCTGTCCAAGCTGCACGAGCAGGGCTTGCATGTGGTGCGCGTGGAACAGCAGCATGAGAAAACTAAACTCTTCAGCGGGCTGGGCAAGCCCAAAAAACCCAAACTGCAGGCGATGGTGGTCTTCACCCGCCAGTTCGCCACCATGATTGATGCGGGCATCCCCATCCTGCGCTGCTTAGACATCTTGCATACGCAAACGAAAGACCCTGCCCTCAAAACCGCCATCGACGCCGTGCGCAAGGATGTCAAATCGGGCATGGCGCTCAACGAGGCGATGGAGAAACATCCCCTCGTGTTCTCCGACCTGTTCGTGAACATGATACGCGCCGCCGAAGTCGCAGGTATCCTCGACCAGATTTTAGACCGCCTTGCGACCTTCTTGGAGAAAGATTTGGAGGTGCGCCAGAAAATCAAGTCGGCGATGATGTATCCCGTGATGGTGCTGGTGTTCTCGTTTCTGGTGCTGGTAGCGATTTTCATGTTCGTGCTGCCCAAGTTCAAGGAGATCTTTGCCAGCATGAATGTGGAGATGCCCACGATGACGAAGGTGCTATTCAGCGCGAGCGACTTCGTGATTGCCTACTGGTGGGCAATAGGGGGGCTATTCGTAGGGGCAATTTTCGCGCTTAAAGCTTACATCCGTAAGCCCAAAGGGCGCTATCAGTACGACTGGCTGAAGCTGCGGTTCCCTATTTTCGGCGAGCTGGTGCTGAAGCTCGCCGTGGCGCGGTTCGCCCGCACCTTCGGCGTGCTGGTTGCCAGCGGCGTGCCGTTGATGCGCACGCTCGAAATCGTGGGGCAGACTTCGGGCAATCAGGTGCTGGCGCACGCGATTGAAGGCACACGCCAAAGCATTCGCGAGGGGCAGCCCCTCAGCGCGCCCTTCGTCGCCACAGGGCTGTTCCCCTCGATGGTGACGCATATGATGGACATCGGCGAGGAGTCGGGACGCCTCTCCGAAATGATGGTCAAAATCGCTGACTTCTACGAGCAGGAAGTCGACGCCACCATCAAGGGGCTGACCTCAATGATTGAGCCGCTGCTGATTGTGTTTCTGGGGGGCGTGGTAGGCTTCATCGCTATCTCGATTATGATGCCGATGTTCAAACTCATCAATGCAATTCAGTAAGCGTGGCTTGGACAGTCGTGTCCAAGCATAGCACGGACAGGTTTGTCCGTGCTACAGGCGTGGCTCGGACAGTCGTGTCCAAGCCGTAGCGTCGGCGTCCCGCCGACGACGCACGGACAGGATTGTCCGTGCCACAAGCTCAGGAGGAGCGTGCTATGCTCAAACGAGACACGGAGGAGCTGGTGCTGGAATATTGTCAGACGCGCGAGCTGGAGTTGCGCGACGCGATTACCCTTCAGCTCTCGGGGCTGGTGGAGAGCATCGCCCGCAAGTTCATCGGCTCGGGCGAGCCGATTGAGGACCTGATTCAAGAGGGCTATCTGGGGCTGCTGAACGCGCTGGATTTGTTCAAGCCCGAAAAGGGCGTCAAATTCACCACCTACGCCACGCACCTGATTATCGGGCAAATCAAGCACTACCTGCGCGACAAGGGCAAGATTATTAAGGAACCCGCGTGGCTGCAGGAGCTGAACAGCAAAATCAATCGCGTCATCAACGAACTCAGTGCCCGCTACGGACGCCCGCCCAGCACGCAGGAAATCGCCGAGTTTCTGGGCATGACCACCAAAGCCGTCGAGGATGTGCTGATGACGCGCGAAGTATTTAAAGTCAGCTCGCTGGACGCCATTTACGAAGACGAGGAGGAAGAGTGGAATGGCTACGACTTGGAGAAACTCAACTGCGAGCCGTGTCAGGCATTCAACTTACCGATAGAAGAGCGTGTCGTGGTGGAGACCGCCATGCAGCAACTGAAGCAGATTGAGCAGCAGGTATTGCATTTGTTCTTTAATGAAGGCTACAACCAGACCGAGATTGCGCACCAGCTCAAAATTTCGTGCAACTATGTGTCACACATCCTGCGCAACGCCACGCAGAAGCTGCGACGGATTATCAGCGAGGCGGAGTGGCTGGACGAGCAACGGTTTCGCGCTCGTGCATTAGAGCGGGGCGATTTTGAGGCGCGGATTCTGGATGCGCAGACGGGGCTGTTCTCGGCGGATTACCTGAGTGTGCGGTTGCGCGAGGAGGTGCAACGCGCGGCGCGCTATGACCAGAGCGTCGGGTTCGCGATTTTCGAATTTGTGGCTGATCGCGGCACGCTCACTTCGCTGGGTGAGTTCGCGCTGGGCGAATTGCTGCTGCAAGCCGCAGCCGTCGTGCGCGAGGTGGTGCGCAAGGCGGACATCGTGGGACGCTACGGGCACGCCGCGCTGGGCTTGCTGATGCCCTACGCGGGCGAGCATGCACCCCAAATTGCCGCGCGCGTGGCAAATGCACTCACGGAGTGGCTGCAGACGGCGTTCGGCACGAACTTGCGCCAGCGTTTTGAGGTACGCTTCGGCTGGGCGTTCCACCCGTGCGACTGCGACGACGCGGAACAGATGCTGCGCACTGCCGAGCAACGCCTGCGCGAGCAACGAGCGCGGCAACACCTGCAAGAGGAAGCAGCGTAGGCGCAGCAGACGACATCTCGGTACTGCCTCATCGAGGTGGGTAACAACCCGCTGAAGGTCTCCATTTGAGGAACTGATGACCGCATGCTGAAGCGAGTAGCCGTCAGTCCATCGGGTAGTAGGCATGGAAGTGATGGACGGGGCTGTGCCCTGCGCCGAGGGGTTGCGCGGCGCGCAGCGCGGCAGTAAGGTAATCTTTGGCGCGGACAATCGCCTCGAACGGCGCGTAGCCCCGCGCCAGAAACGCCGCAATCGCTGCCGAGAAAGTGCAGCCCGTGCCGTGCGTATGAGGCGTGTCGATATGTTCGCCAGGCAACCAACGCATCGCGGAACCGTCATAGACCAGGTCGTCAGCGCAGTCGGTCAGGTGTCCACCCTTGACCACCACGATTCTTGCGCCGAGCGCGTGGATTGCCCGCGCTGCCTCTTGCATCGCAGGCTTGTCGCTCACCTCGAAACCTGCCAGCACGCTCGCTTCGCCCAAGTTCGGCGTAATCACATACGCCAGTGGGATAATCGCGCGTTTGAGCGCGTCGATGGCTTCCTCTTGTAGCAGGCGGTCGCCGCTCTTCGCCACCATCACAGGGTCAACCACGAGTGCCTCGATGTTCCAGCGGCGCACGCGCTCGGCAACCACTTCGATAATCGCCGCGCTGAACAGCATGCCTGTCTTAGCAGCATCCGCGCCGATATCGCTCATGACGGAGTCGATCTGATGCCCTACGAACTCAGGGTCTACAGGATACACGGCTTGCACGCCGAGCGTGTTCTGCGCAGTGAGAGCTGTGATGGCGCTTGTGCCGTACACGCCCAGCGCGGCGAACGCCTTCAAGTCTGCCTGGATACCCGCGCCGCCGCCCGAATCGGAGCCTGCGATGGTCAAAGCCTTACGCATAGCCCGATTCTACCCCCTGCACTTGCGACGCTGGCACGCAGGCAGGGGTACAATAAAAGCAGACCTTGTTACCAAGCCACCTAATGGTACGCGAGGTGGCACGGTACTTGGGTTTCAGGAGATGCTGTTATGAAAACGACCGTTGTTTGGTTCCATAACGACTTGCGTTTAGCGGATAACCCTGCGCTTTTCGAAGCGGCGCAGCGCGGCGCGGTGGTTCCCGTATACATCTACGCCCCCGAAGAGCAAGGCAAGCGTGCGCCAGGCGGGGCACGCCAGTGGTGGCTCCATCACTCCTTGCAAGCGCTCGACGAGTCGCTCCAGCAGCGCGGGCTGCACCTGATTATTCGTCGCGCTCCTAAGAGCCTGCCTGTGCTGGAGCAGATTTTGACCGAGACGGGTGCGGACGCGCTTTATTGGAACATCCGCTACGAGCCGCAGCTGTGGGAGCGCGATGAGCGTGTGCGCAAAACCTTCCAGCAACGCGGCATCGAAGTGCGCGAGTTCCCCAGCTATCTGCTGCATGACCCCAACGCCGTTCGCACCGACTCAGGGCAGCCGTATGGGGTGTTCACGCCATTTTGGAAGCGGCTGCTGCAGGTGGTGCGCGTTCCTGAGCCGTTGCCTGAGCCTGCGTCGCTGCACGCGCCCGAACGGTTGCCCGAATCGGAGCCACTATCGACGCTGGAGCTGCTGCCGAAGGTCGACTGGGCAGCGGGTTTCCGCGCAACATGGCAGGTGGGCGAGCAGGCGGCGCACCGACGGCTGGAGTGGTTCCTGCGCCACGCGGTGGAAGAGTATCACGCGCTGCGCGACCGACCCGATTTGGATGCTACCTCGCGCCTCTCACCGCACCTGCATCACGGCGAAATCACCCCACGCCAAATCTGGCATGCGACCCTGTGTCACAGCAAAGGGAAGTGGACAAAAGGCGTGGAGCATTTCCTGCGCGAGGTTGGTTGGCGCGAGTTCGGCTATCACATCCTGTATCACCACCCCTACACGCAAGAACGCGCCTTGCGCCGCGAGTTCGAAACCTTCCCGTGGACAGAGGTCGAGACCCCCGCTTACAAGGCGTGGACGAAAGGACGCACGGGCATCCCGATGGTCGACGCGGGCATGCGGCAGCTGTGGCGCATTGGCTGGATGCACAACCGCACGCGCATGATCGTTGCCTCGTGGCTAACGAAAAACTTGCTCATCCACTGGCGTCTTGGCGAAGCGTGGTTCTGGGACACCTTAGTCGACGCAGACCCCGCCAGCAATGTGTTGGGCTGGCAGTGGACGGCGGGCTGCGGGGCGGACGCTGCGCCGTACTTTCGGATTTTTAACCCTGTGATTCAGGGGCGCAAGTTCGATCCCGAAGGCGCGTATGTGCGTCAGTGGGTTCCTGAACTGGCGAGCATGCCCAACGAATACATCCACGCGCCGTGGGAAGCGCCCGCCAGCGTACTCAAACAGGCGGGCGTGGAGCTGGGCAAAACCTACCCCTACCCGCAAGAGCCTTTAGACAAAAGCCGCGACCGCGCCTTAGAGATGCTGGAGCGCTGGGCGAAGCCGCGCGGAAGCGGTTAGCCGCGCTGGTCTAACGGCACGAACGGCACATCGCGCGGACCGCTGTAGTCGCTGCGCGGGCGAATC
>JANXCK010000175.1 GCA_025060055.1 Fimbriimonadales bacterium
GCATTTCACCCACAGCGGGATGCCGTAGTCCATCGCGATTTCGGCGGCACGGGGGTGCAGCACGCGCGCGCCCTGATGGGCAATCTCCGCCACCTCCTCGTAGGTGACTTCGGGCAGCGTGGGCGCGTCGGGCACGAAGTCGGGGTCAGCGGTTTTGACCCCGTTCACATCGGTGTAAATCTCAACGGCTTCGGCTCGAAGCGCGGCGCCCAGCGCGGCAGCGGTCGTGTCGCTGCCCCCGCGCCCCAGTGTGGTGATCGAGCCGCGCGTGAAAATCGGGTCAGGGCGCGTTACGCCCTGAAAGCCCGCCACAATCGGAATCCAGCCTTGCTCCAGACAGCGCAGAATCGGTTCGGGGTTGATTTCCAAAATCCGCGCGTTGCCGAACTCGTTGTCGGTGATAATTCCCGCCTGATTGCCCGTGAGCGCGACGGTTGGATAGCCCAGCGTGCGCAGCGTCTGCGCCATAATCACGGTGGAGATAATCTCGCCGCACGCCATCATCAGGTCGCGCTCGCGCGGGGCGGGCGGTATCGTCGGGTCGATTTGCGTGAGCAGCCCTACTAAGGTATCGGTGGCGTAGGGTGCGCCTTGCCTGCCGATTGCAGAGACTACCACCACAGGGCGTGCGCCCGACTCGATGCACTGAATCACCTTGCGCGCCGCCATGTGCCGATGTTCTGGCGTATCTACACTCGTCCCGCCGAACTTCAGAACCCGAATGCGCATCTCGGGGGAAAGTGTACCTGATGAAGGGGGTGGCTAACGCGCAGCGTGTTGGAAGCTTCCAAGCCCAAGGGGCGCGGCACGCGCTATCGAAAACGCGCGGGTGCGCCTTAAAAACGCGCGGCGCGCGTTTCAATCGCGCGGGCGCGCGTTTTTCACTCATATCGGAGCGCCACGATCGGATCCAGGTTCGCCGCGCGCCAGGCAGGGTACAAGCCGAACACCACGCCCACCGACGCCGAGAACAAAAACGCGCCAATCCCCGCCCACAGGGGGAAGTAGAAACTCAAGCCGTTCTCGCCAAAGGCGTCCGACTGCTTCGTGGCAAGCTCGATCAGCTCGCCTAAGCCCCAGCCCGCCGCCATACCAATCAGCCCGCCAATCGTCGCCAGCGTCGCCGACTCGATTAGGAACTGCACCATGATGTGCCACTTCTGCGCCCCGACTGCCTTGCGCAAGCCAATCTCGCGTGTGCGCTCCGTCACCGAGACCAGCATGATGTTCATAATCTCGATTCCGCCCACCAGCAGCGCAAGCCCCGCAATCCCGCCCAGCAGCAAGCCGAACAGTGAGATCACGCGCGTAATTGCCGAGAGGATGCTCTCTAAGGTGTCCACGCGGAAGTCGGGCTGATTGTTGTGCAGGCGCATCAGTGTCTCCCAGATGGCGTCCATCGCAGCGGGGGTCTGCTCGCGCGTGTGAGGCACTGCGAGAATCACGCTCAGGCTCTCGTCGCCTGCCCAGCGGCGCAGCGCGGCTTGCAGCGGGATGTACACGCCCTCATCTAAGTTCTCACCGAAGCCGCGCCCGCGCTTTTTCAGCACGCCGATGACCTGCGCCTGTGTGCCGTCCACCAGCACCGACTGACCAACCGGGTCTGTTGTGCCGACCAGCTGCTGCGCCGTGCCGTAGCCCCGCTCGAGCAGCTTCTCGCCCTGATAGATGAGTTCCTTCTCGCCCAGTTGCCGTTCGGCGGCGACGGCGCGCAGCTCGGGTAGTTTGCGAATCGCGTCCAGATCGCTGCGCTTCAGCCCTTCCACCGTGCCGCCGCGCTCCTCGCGGCGGATGCGCTCGGAGGGGTCAAACGCCACGATAATCACATCGGAGCCGAGCTTTTCAAACTCGGCAATTACGCTGCTGCGCGCCCCCTCAATCAGCGCGACCATCACCACCACCGCCATCACGCCGAAAATCACGCCCAGCATCGTCAGGAACGAGCGGAGCTTGTGCGTGCGCAGCGTGTCTAACGCCACCCAGAACGATTCCAGCGTCCCCACAAGCGCGAGTATACCCCGCCGCGCCTACGGCGCCTCAGGCGTCACCTGCAGCGTGATCTCTTTACCGTCGCGAACGATGGTGACCTCCACTGGCTTGCCGGGTTCCATCTTCTCGTACAGGCTGGTGAGTTCCTCGATGTTTTTCACGCGCTGTCCCATCACGGCGACGATGCGGTCGCCCGCTTTCAACCCCGCTTTTTCGGCAGGCGAGCCAGGCGTGACGCCGTCCAGCAGCACGCCCTCCTGCTCCGAGTAAGCGGGGATAAGCCCAAGGCGCACGCGGAAGCCGCGTCGTGCGCTCGGTTGTGCTGCCGACTGCGGGCGAGTGAACTGCAGCCGCGTCGGGCGGCTCGCAAGGTCGTACACCACGCGCTCCGCCAACGCCACAATTTGCGCCTGACCCTCGTAGTTAATCTTGTCCCAAGTGTCGGAGGGGCGATGGTAGTCGGGGTGCATGCCCGTGAAAAAGAACAGCACGGGGATGTCACGGCGCATAAACGCCATATGGTCGCTACCGCCCGACGCTGAGGAACTCAGCTGCAGGTTCAGGTTTTCCGTGTTCGCCGCGCGCAGGATGGCTTCCCATTCCGCTGCTGTGCCCACCCCGCTGATCGAGACCCGATTGTTGGTCATCCGCCCCACCATGTCGAAGTTCAGCATGGCGACGATATTCTCGCGGGGGATTGTGGGGTTGCGTAGGAAATACTCCGCGCCCAGCAAGCCCTCTTCTTCAGCGGAGAAGGCGATGACCAGTACGCTGCGCTTGAGCCGCTCGCGATTTTGGGCGAGCAGTCGCGCCAGTTCCATAATCGCTGCCGTGCCCGATGCGTTATCGTCCGCGCCGTAGTGGATGTCGCCCGGTTCAGGCGCGAGCGAGCCGACCTCACCGTAGCCCAAGTGGTCATAGTGCGCCCCAATCACGATGACCTCGTCGCGCAGTTGGGGGTCGCTGCCCTGAATGAACCCAATTACATTACGCGCAACGCCGCGATTTGGCTCGATCGACGCTGCCATCTCCGCCGTAGTGTCCAAGCGGGCGCTGATAGGCAAGCCTTTTTCTTGGATGCGGCGCGCTGCTTCCGCAACCGTGATGCCCAGCGGCTGCAGCAGCTTGTCGCCCACAGATGTGCGCACATTCAAAACGGCGACATTCGCAGCGGGTGCGCGCCCACGCATCCCCACTGGCAGCAGGCGATCGTTCTCGGGCAAGTTCACCAAAATCACGCCGATTGCTCCTTTCTGCACGGCGGTCTGCACCTTCACCGAGATTCGTCCCGCGCGCTGAATCTCGCTACCGACGCCCTCCCAGCGGGGCGCACCGCGCAGCATCACGGCTATCTTGCCCGCTACATCGACGCGCTCGTAATCGTCATAGCCCGCGTCGGGTTGGGAAATCCCGTAGCCCACGAACACCAGCTCGCCCTCTACCTTCGTGTTGCTGGTGAGGTTCACGGGGCGAATCGATTCGGCAGGGGCTTCCCAAACGCCGCCGCGCTTGAGCTTCAGGTAGTT
>JANXCK010000185.1 GCA_025060055.1 Fimbriimonadales bacterium
TGCCTGTGCAGGGGCAGCGCGGCTGGCTGATTGTGCGCATCGTGGGCGAGAAGTTCACCGCGCTGCTTTCCGACGCGCCGATGGCGTTCACGAACCCCCTCTACTGGGAGCGAGAAGCGAGGTGAACTATGCTACAAAGACAGATTCTGCTGCTGGGAGTGGCGTGGGCTACGCTGATTGCACAAGGCGTTGCTCAGACGCGCCTTGAAAAGCCGCAGTTGGTCAGCACGGAGTGGCTGGCGCGTCGCCTTGATGACCCGAATCTGCGCATTCTCGACGCGCGCGGCACGCTCTCCGCCTATCTGCAGGGGCATATCCCGAACGCGGTTTTCCTCAGCACAGAGACGCTGCGGGTCAGTCGGGGCGGCATTCCGGGGCAACTGCTACCCCCTGAACGCCTCGCGGAGATTTTCGGCGCAATCGGCATCGGCTCCGAAAACGAGGTTGTCGTCTACTCCAGCGCGGAGGACGCCTTCTCCGCTGCCACCTACACCGCGCTCGCGCTCATCTCAATCGGGCACACGCGCGTTGCCGTGCTGGACGGCGGGTTCGAGAAGTGGAAAGCCGAGAACCGCCCCCTCACGAACAAGATACCAACGCTGACGCCGCGAAACCTGCCCGCGCAGCCGAATCCCGACATCTTCCGCACGCTGGACTGGCTTCAGAAATATCTCGACTCGCCCGAACCTGTGCAGTTGTTGGATGCACGCTCGCCGCAGCAGTATCAAGCGGGGCACATCCCAACGGCGCAGAACCTGTTTCTGCGGGAGATGCTGCGCACAGAGGGCAGCGTCAGCGTCTGGCGCAGTCCTGACGAAATTCGCGCCAAACTCGCGCAGCTGGGCATCGACCCGCAGCGCCCGCTGGTGACCTACTGTACCTCAGGGCGTGAGGCGAGCCAGCTATGGTTCACCCTGCGCTACCTGCTGGGGATCGAGGTGCAAACCTACGACGGCTCGTGGGTGGAGTGGAGCGCGAAGGGCTTGCCCGTTGAGAAGTAATAATACCAATCGGGGTTTCAAGTGGCGCAGTCGTCGGCGGGACGCCGACACTACGCAGAGCGCGCGTAGCGTCAGCGTCCCGCCGACGAATAAGGCGTGGCTTATGCTTTGCTGCCCCGCACGCGAGTCGCTATCGCCTGTATCGCCTGCTTGACGCGCTCTCGCGCCACATAGATAAACCCATCTTGCGAGAGCGCACCTGCGACAAAAAGCCCCGACACCGAGGTTTCGTAGGTTTCGGGGTCGTGCAGAGGCTTGCCGTCTGCGCCCAGCAGAACGCCCAACGGCTGCAGCAGGCTGAGGTCAGCCTCCAAGCCGATGAGCGTCAGCACGAAGTCCACAGGCAGGCTCTCAATACCCTCAGCGCAACGCAACTCGACGTAGTCGGCGGCGATGCGCCGAACCTGAGCGCAGGTCAGCGGTGTGATTCGCTGCTCGTCCACGCGCAGCAGCACCTCGCGCAGGATAAACGGGCGGAACCGACACTGCTCTAAACGGGGCTGATCGACGGCAAGCCAGACCTGCGCATCAGCATCCGCCAAGCGGATTGCCGCCTCGCCCGCCGAGTTGCCCGAACCCACAATCAGCACGCGCTTGCGCCAGAACCGAATCGGCTCGTCATAGCGCGTCCACACATGCGGCAAGTCCGCGCCCTCGACGGCGAGCCTGCGCCCCTTTCCCCAGACACCCGTACAGACCAGAACACACTTTGCCCCGTAGGTTGCGGGTGTCTGGTGGGGCATGTGCAAAGTGTGCAGCACAAAGCCGTCGGCGCTGCGCTCGATGCGCACTACGCGCTCGTAGGTGCGGATGGGCAGGTTTGTGGCGGAGGCAACCTTGCGGTAGTAGTTCAACGCCATCTCGCGCGTGGGTTTCTCGTCGTGCGGCGTGGGAAACGGGTAGCCACCAATCGCCAACTCATCGGCAGGCGAGTAGAAACGCATGCCGACAGGATACTCCACCAGCGACTGGCAGACCGTACCCGCCTCAAGGATTAGAAAATCCAGCCCTACTCGCTGCGCTTCGATCCCCGCCGCCAAACCGACAGGTCCTGCGCCGACGATAATCAGTTCGTGCTGATGCATCCGTCTTACCAACGAGCGTGGCTGGGGCGTCTTGCCCCAGCACAAGGTGGCTTGGACAGTCGTGTCTAAGCACAAGTGAGACATTTATGATACCCACGCTGCCGCCCGCAACACTAATCGTTCTCTTGGTCGTTTCGATTGCGCCCCTCGCGTATCTCGAACTGGCGGCGCTGGGGTCCTGCGAACGCAGGTTTCATCACTCTATCGCCCTCGCGCAGCCCCGCGACAATCTCGGCGTGGCTGGCGCTGCGCAGCCCAACTGTGATAAACACTTTCTCGGTTTTCGGCTTGCCGTTCGGCTCGGTCCGCCCAGGCACAATGCGCAGCACATACTCTCTGCCGTCTTCTTTGCCAATCGCTTCCAAAGGCAGGCGCAAGGCGTTGGCTTTGCGTGCGGTAAGGATGCGGCAGCGTGCAGTCATACCGGGGCGCAGCGCAGGGTCGGTCTGGCTGAGGTATACCTCGACGGCGAACTTGACCACGCCTAATGCAGTGGTTTGCCCGCTGCTGTGCGCGGCGGGCGCGATTTTGCGCACCGTGCCTGTGAACTTGCGCTCAGGGAGCGCATCGACTGTGACCTCGACGGGCATCCCCACACGCACTTTGGCGACATCAAGCTCGTTCAGGTTCAGTTTGACGCGCATGCGCGAGAGGTCGGCGACCTGCATAATCGGTGTGCCTTCGCCGAAGCCCGTTGTGCCCGACATCACCAGCTCGCCCACCTCGCGGTAGCGGCGCGTCACCACTCCGCGAATCGGGGCGCGCACATCGGTCTCGGAGAACTGAATTATCAGATTCCGGAACTGACTGACGGCTTGCTTTTCGCTGGCGCGGGCTTGTCGCAGCTCCAGCTGGCGCATTTCGATTTCGCGTAGGCGCAGGCGAGCGCCCCGAAGCTCGGCTTGGGCTGCCTCGAGCGCTTTGCGCTTGAGTTCGTCCTGCACGGCGCTGGCGCGGGCGCGCTCCAGCTCGGCTTGTGCCGACTCGGCTTGCGCACGGGCGTTTGCCACCTCGATACCGTGCTGCTGCGCCAGTTGTTGCTGGCGCTGCTGGAGATTACGCAGTTGGCTCTCGGCGGCGACGAGTTGGGTCTGCGCGGCGTCCACCTGCTGACGCGAGACATAACCCTTTTGTAGCAGGCTTTGCAGGCGTTCGTAGTTGCGTTGGGCTTCCTGCAGGCGTGTTTCGGCGTCGCGGACGGCGTTGGCAAGCTCCACGCGCTCCTGCGGATGCTTCACCTCTTGCAGCAGGCGCAGGTTCTCCTGCGCCACTTTGAGCGTGTTCTCGGCGTTTCTGATGGCGGTTTGCGTGAGCGTCGGCTGCGTCTCGGCTTCACGACGCGCCTGTTCGTACCGAATCTGGGCTTGCTGGAGCTGCAAGCGTGCCTGCTCGGCTGCCACTTCTAAGGCGATACGCGCCCGTTCCGCGCTCGCTTGCGCCGACTCGACCTGCGCACTGCCTTGCTCCACCTGTTGCTTGATTTCGCGCGGGTCGATTCGCGCCAGCAGCTGCCCCTGCTCCACCGTCGCGCCCTCGTCCACCAGCAGCGATTCGATGCGTCCTGGCACGCGCGACTTGATTTCCACCACGCGCACAGGCTCAATCGCGCCCGACTCGCTGACTTCAACCGTGATTTCGCCACGCTCCACAGTGAAGGTGCGCTCGTTAGTGGCGGAGGTGGCTTGCACTCCCGTTCCTGTAACAACCCATCCTACGCCCCCGCAAATCAGCACGCAGACAAGAGCGAGAGCGCAGCCCAGTAGTCCTTTCCGCATCGATCTCCGTCCCCCGCCCTTAGTGTACCCAAGTGGGCAAGTTAGGGTATGTCCCTCAGAGACTGTTTAAGATGAGAATGGCGCATGCGCCCAACGGCTGAAGCCGTTGCTGTGCAAACCAAGCCCGCCTGCGCGGGCTAAACAGCCGACGGAGGTCGGCTTCGTCTGCACAGGAACGGCTTGAGCCGTGTTTCACTTGACATCCCAGTTGGGTAGTGCCTCAAATATGAAATCGTCCTGTTTTGGGCGCGTTGGGAACGCGCCCTTACAGAGCGTTTGGGGTAGGAGCGGGTTCTTAACCCGCCCCGCAGAAAAGGGACGATTTAACCTTTGAGGCACTTATTAGTCCACCACCTCCACTGTGGCTGTGGATGGATTGACGACTCGCAGCAGCAGCCCCAGTTCATGGGTTGCCCAGCCCGATTGCGGAGACGGAATCTGCCAGATGAGCGCGTCCATATCGTCCACAGGGGGGAGTGGAGTGCCGTTCAGTCGCACAGAGACGGGCGTGCGCACGCCCGCCACGAGCAAGTAGAGCGCGGGCAGGTCGCTTGCAGGCGCGTTCAGTTGAACACGCAGCGTGCCATCCTCCCACGCAACGGACTGCAGTCCTGGCGCGGTGCAAGCGACCAAGCGGTTGCCAACGCGCACTACCTGCGTCAACGGTTCGATGGTGAACCCCAGTCGTTGCGCAACGCAGGGGGCAATCAGGCGCGGGTTCAAATCCCAAGTGTATTCCTCAGCGTTTTTGGGAATGTTGAAGGCGTCAGGGTAGAACCCTTCGCGGTCGGCACGGCGGTCGGAGACCCACTCCTGCTGTTGCACGGCGCAGAGGGTAATCGTGTCGGCAAGCCGTTTCCAGTCGAGGGCAGCAGGCTCGGTTGTGGTGCGATCCAGCGTAGCGAGTCGGTAGAGTGCGCGTGCGTAGACCAAGCCGTTCCACTGCACAGCCACGCCGAACCATGCCTGCTGGTTCAACCATGTGGCGCCGAATGCAGGGATGCTGGCGCCGCGCATAATCGGCTTGTCCAGCGTGTGCCACAGGTAGATGAACGGCGTGCCGCGCAGCGCCCACAGACGCGCCTGCGCAAGCCACTGCGACTCACCTGTGAGTAAATAGCCGTCCAAACAGGCATGAATCGCATAGGCAGCTGCCAGCAGGTCGGGCACATGCAGGGGCAGTTCCCATGTTTGTGCGCCTTCGGGGCGACGCTGTTTGGCGAGGTAGCGCAGGCTGCGCAGGAGGCTCTCCCGCGCGTCAGGCGCCATGCTGAGACACGCGAACCGCCCCACGCGCGTTGCGTGGCGACTCGTCCAGCCGCTGGAGCTGTCGCCTGCCTTGCCCAAGAGGGCGTGGCGCGGCGTTTCGGGACGCCACGCCCAACTGCCGTCCTCGCGTTGCTCTTTGACGAGCGCGTCCACAGTGCGCCGTGCCTCGTCTAACGCGCTGGGCAGCCCGCCCACATAGAACGCCACATCCAGCCCGTGCTGCCCTTTTGGGCGTGCGTCCACAGCGGCACGCACTTGCTCGACGGCACGCCGCCGACGCATGTCTTCGGGGAACAGCCGATGCCCCAGCACCCATAGCCCCAGCGCAACCTCTGGGTTGTAGAACACGGGACCCGTGTTAGTGTGTCGCCACGCCGATTGCGCAGCGTCGAAGCTGTTCAGCAAGCCCTGCACAGTTAGGCGCAGCGCACCGAAATCATCGCGTTGAGGTGCGGGCGGATACGGTGTTCCAACCCGCTGTAGATATTGCTCCATCGCCTGCGCCACATCGGTGGCGTCCAGACGCACGACGAGCGTTGCTTGGAGCAGTACCGAGTCGTCTTTGAGGAAACGGAACGGCTCGCGAGCTTGTTGGGTGTTCTCTTCCGCCCAGCGCGGGATGCTGGGCACCCACAGCGCGAAGCGATGGTTCGCGCCGCCCTCCAAGAAGTTGGGCGAGGCAAAAAGCGCGTTCGGTGCACGCAGCACGCCTGACCAGCCCTGCGCGGGATCCCACTCCAAGCTCAGCAAATAGTTGCGCCAGCGCACTGCCATCAGCGGCGCGGTGATTTTGTAGGGGTCGGGCGCGAAGCGTTGCTCGTGAGGCGGTGCGACGAACGCCGCGCTCGAAGACCGCTCCGTGCCAAGCAGGTACTCCAGCCCCGGAAAGAGCGCTTCGTCTTTGGCATCGCCAAACGCGCCGTCGCCAACGCGCCAATCGGGGAACCGAAACCGATACAGGTGCGCGTTCACCTCTGCTACGAGCCTGCCTGTGCAGCGCAAGCGGTTGCCTTCCAGTTGGTACTCCAGTGTCGCCCGCGCAATTAGCCCCATCCTGCCCTGCACGAGCAGGCGTAGCGCCGCAGCATCGGCAGTGATGGTCTCCACCGATAGTGCGCTCGGTTTCGGGGGAGCGTTCTCCGCGTTGAGGACGGCATCCGCCAGCGGCGCGCTGCTCGCAACAGGAACCCATGTGTCGCCTTGCTTGGCAAACAGGCGGGCAGCATATCCCCCCGACGAGGCAGGGCTGATGATGAGACGCAGCTGCTCATTCTGCAGCACGCCTACGCCGTTCTCGGCGCGGGCAATCTTCCCCGAAGCGGGCAGACTCGGCGTGTTCAGGGCAACCACGGGCGTGAGGAGCACAGCATCGTTGCCTGCGCCGCTGCGCATCAGCACGCTCAGGCGCGGGCGCGCCCCGACGCGCACTCGAAAGCGCGTCTCGACCGTCGCGTCGGGCGGCAGCAGGTCTGCCTCGACCTCAGGGCGCGAGAGCACCTCGGCGTCGCCAAGCGACTGGACACTAAGCTGGACGCGATCGTTTTGCCATGTGCCCGCGCCGACATTACGCAGGCGCACGAGAACTTCGGTGGTCTCGCCTAGCGTTAGCACGGCGCGGCGCGCCGCGACGGTTTCCAAGCGCAGGCGCGGCTGTAAAGGATAGACACGCGCGACGGTTTCAGGCTGAAGTTCAGCTAAGTTCGCGCTGCGTGCGCCGTGAAAAGCGTAGCGGAGCCACACCACGCCGCGGGGCGGGATGGTGGCACGCACGGGCGGATGATTCGGCGCGTCCAAGGCGAACTGGTCGCCCGCTGTGCCCCGCACTTCCAGCACGCCTTCGGGCGGTAGCGTGCGCCCCACTTTGAGCGCGAACCGCTCACGCAGGCGCACCACCTGCGCTCCTGCGAAATACGCCCAGTCGTAGTTGGCGTTGCGCTTCGGGTCAGCCTCGAATGCGACGCTAATCGTTCTCCCTGCGTAGGGCGTCAAATCTGCCGAGAGCGCCTGCCAGCCCGCAGTATCGCACTCGGCTTCGGCAGCGACTTGGTTCTCCACGATAAGCCGCATCTGCACCCCATCGTGCGGGTTAGTGGGGTCGTCGCGTCGCGCGTTATCGTCCACGCCCGCCCACGCAATCAACGCCAGCTGGTCGCCTGGGTTCACGGCGGGCAGCGCGACTTGGAACTGAAGGCGAGCAGGGCGCGTCGTCGGGTGTAAAAACCCTGCACGCATCGCCACGCCACCTGAGCGCACCGTTCGCGCCGACGCGATTTGAAGCGCGTTCGACGCCTGCCCCTGCGTCCAGCGTGCCGTCAAGTCGTCCAGCACATGCACGCCGTCGGAAAAGGGTTGAGGGAACGCCAAGACAGATGCCAGCCATGCTGCCACACACCACAGTCGCCGCATCAGCCCGCTGAGTTCGACAGGAAGGGCGAATTCCCTCTAAACGGTCTCCGAGCAGGCGACAGGGTGCTACTTTTCGTCTATACTATCGTCATCGTCGCTCAGATTGTCCACCTCATCAGTATCGTCTTCAGGCTCTTCGTTGCGCGGCTGGTAGCGCAGTGCGCGCGCGTAGTCGATGACCTCCTGCACCAAGAGTGCCATCCGATACAACCGCTCGTTTTCGGGCGCGTAGAGGCTCAAGTTCCACTGCGCAGGCGGCAGTGCTGCCAGCATCGCACGGTCGCCCTGGCACGAAGGGTAGTTATCCACGATAAAGACCGAAGTCAGTGCGTTCGCGCCGACGCCCTTGAATGCCGCCGCCTCTGGTTCCAGAATGCAGCGCACGCTGTGCTTCAGCAGGAGCCACTTGCGCACATACATCAGGTTGCGATTCGCAGCGATACCGCGCGGGGCAACGATCGCCACCATCCCTCCAGGGCGGCACAGCTGGAAAAACCGCTCCAGAAACAGCACTTCAATCGCCACGGAGGGCTTGCGCCGCCCACGCCGAAAACGCGCGTCTTCAAACAGGGATGCCTGCTCCGAATCTTCAGGCTCTGGCTCGCGCGAGAGTTCGAAGCGATCCAGAATCTTGGGGTCGCTGACGCGATAGCCCGTGGCGGCGTAGGGCGGGTTGCCAATCACCAGGTCGTAGTTGCCTTGCCAGAACGGGTCGGGGTCATGAATCGGCAGCAGCCCATCTTGCAGATAGAGGCGCACGCGCTCCCCGTAGGGCATCAGGTTCTCGCGGGCGCGCTCCAGCGTCTCAGGGTCGATGTCGATACCTACGGCGCATGACACGCCCCGCTCCAGCGCACACTGCAAAAAGATGCCCTCGCCACAAGCAGGGTCAATCACGCGCCAGTCAGGTTGGGGGCGCACGGCTTCCAGCATAAACTCCGCCAGAGCGCGCGGCGTCCAGTATTGCCCCAGCCGACGCTGAGTCGCGCGGGATTTAGGCATGGCGTGCCTCCTGAATCAGCGATACAATCGCCTCGCGGTTGACGGTCAGGTCGTAGCGGCTCAGCTCAGTTATCAGGCAGCGGTCGCCCCGACGCAGCGGAGTTTTGAGCAGTATCAGGGCATACATGCGGCTGGGGGTGTGAGGGAACAGCCCGCGCGGCAGTCCCAGCACCGCAATCGGGCGCGCCTGCCCAAACAGATGTCTGCGGAACGGCTCCGCGCTGGCGTTGCTGAGAAGTAGGCGCGGGCAGTGTGGCGCAACGCCGACGCCAGCGCGAAGTCACCTACGCCGCGTTGGCACGCCTGCTGCAGGCGTTGGTATGCCTCGCGCAAGGGCGGCGCTGCGTTGCGAGGCGACTTCGGGC
>JANXCK010000247.1 GCA_025060055.1 Fimbriimonadales bacterium
ACGGAGGGCACAGCACGGGCGTTGCGCGAGGCAGGCTTGCCCGTGCAATCCGTGCCCAAGATTGGTCAAGGCAAACCCGACCTGCTGGATTACATTCGCAACAAGCGAGTGCAACTGCTCATCAACACGCCCAGTCCCGACCGTCGCGCCGAGCAGCAGGGCTTGCTGATACGCCGTGCGGCGGTGGAGTCGGGCATCCCATGCCTGACCGCACTAGACACGGCGTGGGCGTTGCTACGTGCGCTGGAAGCAGAGCAGTTCGAGGTCGCACCAATCGCGTGAGCGGGGGGCGAGATCGACCCAGCTATCGCTGGCGAGGACGCCGATGCTACGATGAGGTACTCGTAGCGCTAGCGTCCCGCTGACGCACCGCATTGCATGTGGCAGTTTGTATCAACATCCGCTGCCGAACTCAAACAGCACGGTCAGCAGGTCGGCGTCATCCACGCGACCATCGCGGTCAAGGTCTTCAGGGCGCGTGGGGGCAGTGCCCTGCGTGCCGAATGCCGTCAGCACAGCAATGAGGTCGGCGTCGTCCACACAGCCGTCGCCGTTCACATCGCCCTGCCTGTAAAACGGGTTGCGCGCGACCACTATAGGACCGTCGTCTCGTTCATAGCACATTGTCCGACCTAACGCGTCGAAGCTGACGGACGCCACACCTGCGCCCAGCGCTTCAGGCGTGTATGTCAGCACCGGCTCAAAATCACTCAGACGCAGGAACTCGAGACCGAAAGTACCTCCTACAACCAGATACTTGCTGTCTGGCGTGAACTCCACTACGTATAATGAACCTGGGTAGTTTCTTACATACAGCGTCCCATCAGACAGACGCAGTACTCGCAGTGGAACTGCACCACGCGCATACCCAACAACCACCGAGCCATCAGGCGAAACAGCCTGCGGTCGGGATCTTAGTGACGGTGCCAGTACCGTGCGCAGTATCGCACCGTCGGCGATTCTACGGAATCGCAAAACATAACCCTGATCGGAGGTATCTACCTCCACGAACTGCTGTCCGTCGCCAACTGGGATGGTCTGAAAGGATGTGTTCAGATAGTTTATCCAGCTGCCAACTCGGTAGAACGAGGCGCTATCGTCAAAACGCAGTAAGCCGAGGTTCTGTCCATCGCTGGAGAAAAACACGTTCCGCACATAGGCATCTCTTAATACGTGTACTTGCTGCCAGTCGCTGACCCGATGGATTAGGGTGTCTCTGCGTGTATTTGTTACAAGGTATCTTCCATCGGGCGAGAAGGCGGGAATGCCTCCTACCACTGTGGCGACGAGTTGCCCTTCGGGGAACTGGAACACCTGCGTTCGATACTCCGCGTCGTCGGGACCTACGAGCCATGCAGCGACCAACCGTTCGTTGGGGGCGAGTCTCGGCTGGAACAGGTCGGTCACTCTCGCGAGGCGCGTCCATTCGCCTGGGTTCGATGCTGTGCGCCACACACTCAGTATTCCAGAACCGATTGTCGCAAACAGAGTTCCATCAGCGGAGAACGCGACGGACTTATCGCCCGATCTCCTGAGGATGAGGCGCCATACTCCATCAGGAACTCCGATTCCCAAAACACCACCTAGCCCTGGAAGGGGCACAGTCAGTAGGCGTCCGTCAGCCGAGAAAGCCAGATTTCGGATTTCGTAAGCCCTGTCAAGCCTCTGCACAAACACCTCAGAACCGTCCTCAGTTCTGAGCAGAGCAACCCCGTCGCCACGCACACACGCAATGTAGTTGTCCTGCGGAGACAAAACAGCCTTGATCGCGTTGATGGCACCTTGGCGGATAGTTTGGCGACTCCCGTCTGAGAGGCGGATTCTGCTAAGACCATTGCCAAGCAGATACAGAAATTGTCCATCATTAGAGAACGCAGCGCATCCGCTGTTGAGGTCGTAAAGCAGCTGGTTTTCTGACCATCGCCACACGAGTGTTCGTCCGAAGCCACTGACCGCCAGGTATTGTCCGTCGCGGGACATAGTGGCTGTTTGAGGGACGAACGGAAGCAAAGCTTGGAAGACCGCTGAGTTGCTCAGAGTGTGCCACAGCACGGCGCGCCCGCTGCCATTCGTCTCAGTAATCTCTACCCAGTAGAGACCGTTTGGACTGGGAAATGCGTCGCGTGGATAAGCGCGAATTGTGCGCACGAGGCGTAACTCGTTTCGTGAACGGTCAATCCGCCAGAGTTTCACACTCCTGCAGATGCTTATTAGATGCTCACCGTCGGGTAGGAACACAACCCCCTTAGGATCACCGCTGACTCCTGCGATTTCCAACAGAACTTCGGGGCGGCCTTGCGCCAGACCACAAGTCTGCATCCCAGCACATAAGAAGAGCATCACAGCAGTAGCGCAGCTCAGAAAGCGAGCGCCTCGTGTTAGCCAACATAGCCCAATCTGTATGAACGTTCTCATCGCTAACTCCCCTGAAAACTGAAGTTGATGGGTGCAGCTTGCCGCTGCTCCGTCCTTTAGACAGGGCAGGCTGAGAGCTTGCCTAAAGCTCATAGCGTTGTTTGCTCTCCCGTCGGAGAAACTCTCCGTACTAACGGATGCTCAGCGTCCCATCTCCTAAGCAGAGGCACGACGCAGTGGCTCACGATTCGAGCGACACTCGTCGGCAGAAACTTTCCACACCTCGCATCCCTACCAGCGGTATGACTGATGATTCGTTGGAAAAGTTCCCTACAAGTTCGGTGGGAGCATTCCGCCTATTCGGTGGTGAAATCCTACCCTTCTGCTTGGAATATATGGCTTGACACTGATTTAGGAAAAGTATAGGTAATCGGCATAGTACAGCACTTGTAAATACGTGCAAATCAGAGACAAAGTTCCCAAGTGCCCGTTGGAGACTTAGGAGGTCTTATTGCGTCGCATCGGCGTCTCGCTGGCAATTGCGCCGCTTGAAACGCCGATTGGTAAGTGCTTCCAACTTGAAATCGTCTCTTTTCCGCAGGGCAGGTTAGGAACCCGCCCCTACCCAAAAACCCTGTAGGGGCGCGTCCCCGACGCGCCCAAAACGAGACGATTTCACCTGTGAGGCACATAATACTCCCTCCAACCTGCTCATCGTTGGGTATCCTTAGCGACGCTGAATGCAAGGACTGTATATTCATATTCCGTTCTGTCATCGCAAGTGTGGGTACTGCGACTTCAATAGTTACGCAGGGCTGGACGCGCTGGTGGAACCGTTTATTGACGCGCTGCACGCCGAAATTGCGCGCTCGCCCTACGCGGGGGCACGCTTCGAGACGGTGTTTTTCGGCGGGGGCACGCCAACCTACCTCAGTGGCGACGCCTTAGCAGCAATTCTGGAACACCTGACGCGCCAGTTCCAGATTGCGCCCGACGCCGAAATCACTTGCGAGGCGAACCCAGGCAGCGTGAGCCTCGCTCAGCTGCGCACCATGCGCCAAGCAGGGTTCAACCGCCTCAGCTTTGGCGTGCAGTCGTTCCACCCCGACGAACTGCGACGAATGGATCGGATCCACTCGCCAGAGGATGTCGTGCAGAGCGTGGAATGGGCACGCGCGGCAGACTTTCAGAATCTCAACTTAGACTTGATTTTCGTACTACCACAGCAGACGCTCGCGCGTTGGGAGAGCAACCTGCAGCAGGCAATCGCCCTGCAGCCAGAGCATCTGTCGCTCTACGCGCTGATGTTGGAACCGAACACGCGCTTTTACCACCTGTATCAGAAGGGCAAACTGTATCTGCCCGATGACGAGGAGCAGGTGGCGATGTTTCGCTGCGCTCAGCACATCACAGCGCAGGCGGGCTATCGACAGTATGAAATCTCC
>JANXCK010000268.1 GCA_025060055.1 Fimbriimonadales bacterium
GTACTTGCGCAAAGTGCGTTGCCCCGTGCTTGCGCTCAACGGCGAGTTGGATTTGCAGGTCGATCCCGACCAGAACCTGCCCGTGATTGAGCGCGCCTTGCGCGAGGGGGGCAACAAGCGCGTCACCATACGCCGCATGGCGGGACTGAACCACCTATTCCAAAAAGCGCGCACGGGGCTTATCACAGAATACGCCGAGATTGAGGAGACCTTCAACCCCGAAGCGTTAGAAGCCATCCGCAAGTGGCTGGACGAGATGGTAAAGATGAAGGGATGAGTTAGGCAAGGTAACTCGAGGATGCTTTCTGGTGAGCCACGTGGAAGTGAGTAAGACCTTCGCGCGGGTGTGGGTTCCCGTTTCAGGCAAGGTTCGAATCAGCGAACCCTCTGGTGACCCCAGGGGGATTCGAACCCCCGTCCTCCTGGCTGAAAACCAGGCGTCCTAGACCACTAGACCATGGGGCCACACGCCCCGTAAGTATACCCAAGCCGACACGCGATTTGCAAGCCCTTATGCGAGGGTTTGTGCCCATCGGAGGTTCAGATGTTATACCAATCGGGGTTTCAAGTGCTACAGTACCCTCACCCCCAGCCCCTCTCCCGCGACGCGGGAGAGGGGAGTCAAGTTCCCCCTCGCCCACGCGGTGGGAGAGGGAGCAGGGGGTGAGGGCAAATGAAGCATTTGAAACCCTGAACGGCTTGAGCCGTACAGGAATTTTGCGCTATTTGAACCTCCATTCGGTATCAATCCCCCTGTGTAGGGCAACAGCCCCACTGACAGGTATAATCCCTGTTCAGAGGTGCAACGCGGATGGGATTGTTCCCTGAGAATCCTGAGGCATTCACGGACGAGATTGCGGAACTGACTGAGCGACACCTGAATCCTGGCTTGGCGAAGGTATTGCGCTTTGCTGGGCTGGGCGTCGAGTGGTACGCTGAAGGCTGCTATATCTGGGACGCGCAAGGGCGCAAGTTTCTGGACTGCTTGGGCGGTTATGGGATGTTCGCGCTGGGGCATCGCCACCCGAAGGTGGTGGACGCCGTGAAACGCCAGCTGGACATGATGCCGATGCCCAGCAAGATTATGTTCAACGCGCCGCAAGCGCGGCTTGCTGCGCGCTTGGCGGAAGTGCTACCCGGCGACCTACAATACACCTTCTTCTGCAACTCGGGCACGGAAGCCGTCGAAGGCGCCATTAAGCTTGCTCGCAAGGCGACGGGGCGTGTCAAGATGATTAGCGCCGTCGGCAGCTATCACGGCAAGACGATGGGCAGCCTCTCTGCCAGCGGACGCGAGGTGTACCGCAAACCGTTCGACCCGCTCCTGCCTGGCTTTGTGCATGTGCCGTTCGGCGATGCCGACGCCGTTGCAATGCACTTCGATGAACAAACGGCAGGCGTCATTATTGAGCCGATTCAGGGCGAGGGAGGAATCCGCATTCCGCCCGATGATTACCTGCCGCGCTTGCGCGAGCTGTGCGACCGCTACCACGCCGTACTCATTGTAGACGAAGTGCAAACGGGGCTGGGACGCACGGGCAAGCTCTGGGGTGTTGAGCATGCAGGCGTGCGACCCGACATCGTCACCTTAGCGAAGTCGTTAGGCGGGGGCGTGATGCCCATCGGCTCGTTTTCCGCTAACGGCGCACTGTGGGACGAGATGTTCGGCGAAAACCCGTTGCTCCATACCAGCACCTTCGGCGGCAACGAACTCGCCTGCGCTGCAGGGCTGGCGACCTTAGAAGTCATCGAGCAGGAAGGGCTGGTGGAAAACGCCCAGCGCGTGGGAGCCAAGCTCATTCACGGACTGCGGCAGGTGCAGGCGGAATATCCCGATTTTATTCAGGAAGTGCGCGGGCGCGGGCTGATGATCGGTGTGGAGTTCCACGAAGCCGACTTTGGCGAACTCACTATTACGAATATGATTCAGCGCGGCGTGATCGCTGCCTACACCCTCAACAACCCGAAAGTCATCCGCATGGAGCCGCCGTTGATTTTGACCGAGCGGGATGCCGAGTTCGCGCTGCAGGTGTTCGCGGAATCGGTGGCAGCAGCACGCGAACTGGTGCAGGCGGTTCTAAGCGGGGCGTAGGGTACACTTGCGCGTGGTGAACGGCACGGGCTATGTGGTGCCGCAGATAGGGTGTTCTGTATGCGGCGCAGGGTGCGACCCGTTGCAGGAGCAGTGCAGTCGCTGCCGCCACGACCCCTTCGCCGAGATCGGCACGCGCCTGGGACCGCTAAGTAGTCGGCAGTTCCTGCGCAACTTTGGCTGGCGGTTGCTGATTGCACTGCCGTTGCTGGGCTGGTTCCTGTGGCGCGAGTCGGATCGGTTGCCCAGCTGGATGTCGTTGCCCGCATGGGTGCAGATGGGGTTAGGCACGCTGATTGCGATTGCCCTGTGGACGATGGTGTATCACCTGTGGCTCACTTGGCGCGCTGCGCATGTCGCACTGGTGCTGACCCCTTCTGAAGTGTGGCTCCTGCAGCGGCGCAGCGGCAGGGTCTACTTCGAGCGGATGAGCTGGCAAGAGTGTCTCCCGCCTGAGGCGCCGCGCGGTTGGCGCGTTCTCGAAGCCCTTAGCACGCTTGCCCATCTCATACTGCACGCGGGGCTGCAGGCGTTGGCGTTTCTGATCCCCGACCAAGTGTATGAGTTGCGACTGTGCAGTCGGCTCGATGCGGGCAGGCGGTGGCAGGTCGCGCTGGTCGGTGCGCAATACCACCCGCGTTTCACCCTCACTGAGCTGGCGCGATTTGCACTGCCCTACTGGCTGCAAAGCGGGATAGTGCGCCTCGAATCGGGCTATGAACCCAGCCCTGAACGCCCGTTCCTTGCTCTGGACCTGAGAACGCGCATCCTGCGTGCCTACCCGTTTCGCGAAGTGCGGTTGGAAGAGGGCAGTATCCGCGTGCCACTCACGCACGAGTCGTACAATCCCGACGGGAGCTTAGTTGAAAACGATCACACCTTGGACGCCGACACAGCGCAGGTGGAGCAGGCGGAGCAACGCCGTGTGCGCGCACTGACGCTGCCCGCCTACGCGCTCCCCTATGGCGACTACTGGTTCCGCGCCGACTGGGACATCCACAAGCGCATCGAGAGCCGTCGCGCCGCCAGCGAGACCGCAATCATGCCAGTTCAGCCCCCAAGACCCGCATAACCTCCAGCCGCAGATACCCCCTTTGGCACAGAGCGTGCAAAGTGCCTTTTCGACCGCGCACAGCGGTCGGGAGGATACGGTGATGAGAAACTGCACATCGCGAATTCTGACGGTTGGGTTAGCAATCACCGCGCTGAGCAGTGCGCTTGCAAACACCACCCTGTTCAACAACGACAAGCTGACGCTGCTGGGAACCGTGACGCTCACAGTTACGCAAGTCTCGCCGGGCATCACCACGCAGGTTGTGTACGGTTCCACGCTGAATCTGAAAGCGGGACAGTATGTGCTGAACTCCACCACAGCGCCTAAGAACTGGGCATTCTGTGTGGACTTGGATCGCGTAATGCACCTCAACCAGAGCTACACATACGAGTTGTGGTTAGCCTACGGGCGTGCGGGCGCGCTGCTCAAGCAGCGCGATTCGTTTTTGATAACGCCCGATTTGAACAAGAAAGCTGCAGGCTTCCAAATCGCGCTTTGGGAAATTGCGCACGACCATGCTCTTGGCAACGCTGACAGCCTTAGCAGCGGCGCGTTCAAATACGCTGCCGACGCGACAGTCGCCAGTTATGCGAATGCGTTGCTGAGTGCGACGGCAGGGCAGGCGGACTACTACTACTTCCTGCGCAGCACCAACGGAGCGCAGAACTTGGCGATGGTTCCTGAGCCTGCGTCGCTGCTTGCATTCGCAGTCGGCGTGGTTGGGTTGGTCGCACGCCGTCGAAGAGGGCGGTAGCAGCGGTCTACCGAACGGCAAGTGCCTCGCCGGGTGAGGGCGGAACATAGCAACGCCCTCACCCTCGAGCATGGATAAGAGTGCGGTATCTCATCAATATGAGTACGGGCAAGATGTCCATGCCACAAGTGGCTTAGACAGTTTATTCAGGCACGGCACGGGCAAGATGCCCGTGCCACACGCATGTCGGTAAGACGCCGACGCTACGCAGCGGGACTTCCCAGACGGTCACTAAGGGGTTCGTCTCCGGAAAGCACGCTATTACAAGCTCGCAGGGCGCAAAGAAACGTTTGTGCGCTGCAGCAAGATAGTCAACCGATACTCTATCGGCTCACTGTTGAGCCATGTGGACTCCAGCGTTTCAGAACGCGTTGGTCTACCCAATTGCGGCGAGAACCAGCAGGTAGCAGCTGATGTCGAGTCCCTGAATGGCGCTGGGTTATCCCACAACGACTCAACGCGCATTCGGTAGCAGTAGTATTCCCCTGCATAGGTCGGCACGGGTTCAATCGCACCAATCTGCCAAGTCTCGGTAGTGGCGACGCCGTCTTCAAAGGCTACGGAGAACGAGAAGTTGCTGTTTTCGTTTAGGATGCCCGGCGCGCAAGTGCGGTAAGGTAAGTTAGAGTTGATGAGCGGGTCGCCTTCGTTGAGCGCGTAGCCGACAAGCGTCACCTCGCGTGATTGTCGGTCTTGAGTGATGTAGAACACCAGCAGACGATTATGTTGCAGCGTCTCCGTGCCCCGTCGTAGGGTCAGACGCCTCTCTTGGGACACTCTGAGCATTCCTGCCCCGACGCTGCTGATTCGCTCTGTCAGTGTGCCAGAGACTTCATAGCGTCGTTCCAAATACCGAGCTACCCCCCGCACATCGTAGATGAACTCATCGCCATGCTGGTAAAGGCGCAGGCGGTTTGTCGAGGGGAAAGACGGGCTGGTGGGAGTGTTCGGATTGCTGGGAGTGTTTGGATCGATGGGTGTCGAGGGTGCGCTGGCAGTGGAGCTACTTCCACCGCACCCGGCAAGCCATAACGCTGCCAAGGTAAGGCACAGCCAACAGATGGGGTTCCGCTTCATGTTCGCCTCCTATAGATTGGTTTCGGGAATAGGGACAGTAGTGAAGCTCAACTGCTGCGTGATTGACACTGTCCAGTTATCCTCGCCCACTGATAAGGTCGTAGTTAACTGGGCGACGACGGGCATGCCCAACTGAGGGGCATACCAAACAGTGCGAACCGCGTTCTCGAGGGGGTCATTCGCACGGACTTGGGAGCGCACGAGACAGCGCCATGCCGCAAATCTGCCCTGCGGTGTGCGCACCACATCTTGCCCCACCACGGCGAAAGAGTAGACGAACGGCTCCGTGTACGAGCGGCTGTATCCGACATTCCACAGACCAGGCACGGCGACAATTGGCGCGAAGCTGGTGAGTGCCCCTGATTCATCTTCGTAGGCAATCAGGAATAAGTCGCGAGGGTTGCGCCCCTGCACATAGTGCAGAGCGAAGCGCGACTCTAACAGCTGCTCACCCATCCTCAAAGTAGTGAGGTATTCAAAGCGCAAGATGGGGTCGTCATTTGGGGTGAACCCGCCGTCGCTCACGCTGACGCGCACTACGCCTGTGACGCTGAGCGCATCCTCTATGTCCATTCCGGGCTTGATTGCTGTGCCACGAATGGTGTATTCGTAGTAGTCGCCGACTTGGACGGCACGCGTCGTTGCGCTGATTGGACGCACTGGACTCTCGCTTTTTGAGCAGCCCACCAAGCTCAGCACGACGCTCAGCGTCGTCAGTCCGCCGATAACTCGAACATAGCTGCGCATCACCACTTCCTCCTGTTTATTCCATAACGCGCACTGTCAGCGTAATCACGATTTCCGATTTCTCGCGCGTGGTGCTGGTGCGCCGAAACAGATAGCCCAGAAACGGCAAATCACCGAGAACAGGTACTTTTTGGATGTTCTTGATGTCGGCTTCGCGAATCAGCCCACCAATGACTACCGTCTCGCCATCGTTGACGCGGATTGTGGTCTCTGCTTTGCGTCGTGCTACTTGTGGCAGTTGCCCGCCCGCTGGCACTGGCAAAAACCCCGTGATTACACTTACCTCAGGCTCGATCTGTAAGGTGATGGAGTTATCTTCGTGTACGCGCGGTAGCACATTCAAGATGATGCCCGCCTGTACCGAGTCCGTTTGCACGTTGACGCCTTGAGGCGTCTGCTGGATGATTTTGACATAGTTCACTTCGTCACCGATGAAGATGGTCGCAGGGCGTCCGTCTAAGGTAGCCACGCGTGGGTTCGCCAGCAATCGGTTGCGCCGATCTTCCAGAAGGGCATTTAGCTTGACCGTGAAGTCAATAGGCTTTTTAAGGAAGCTGAAGTCTATCCTCAAATCGCCGTCACGATTGAACCCACCCCTTTGCTGCGTGGGATATTTGGTGTTGCCTGAGATAGGGAGCGGGTGTCCGTTCGCTTCGCGATCTAACCGATGGACTTCGCGGGACTGTAAAAATTCCCAGCTTATGCCCAACGACTTGAGGCTGTTTTCGGACACATCCAGCACGCGTGCTTCGATCAGCACTTGCGGCTGTTTCACATCGACTTTGCGCAGCAGTTCGAGGGCGCGCAGCACTTCGCGTGCTGTGCCCACCAGCACAAGCATGTTCGGCGGTTGGCTGGCTTGCGTGTTGTTGGAGCCACCGCCCACCTGCATCGGTGCGCCCATCTGCTGCGCGGTCGCGCTGGGCGTCTCGCCCCCTGTCATGTTGCCTGAGGTGCCACCTCCGCCCGCTCCGCCACGACTAAGCAGCGCGTCGGGTCCTAACGACACCTGCACGCTCGGCACTAACTGGTTGACAATCCGCGCCAGATCGCGCGAGTCGGCATACTTAACGCGGTAGACCTCTGTTACAATCTCCACGCTGCCTGTGAGCTGCTGCTCGAAGGCGTATGCTGCTTCTTTAGCGCGCTCGACAGTTTCTGCCTCGCCCTCAATCAGCAGGTATGTCGCGTCCTTCTCGTTGGAGGGCGTGATTTTGAGTTCGGGGAAACGCGCACTCAGGTAGGTCGCGATGTCGCTGGGCTTGGCGACCTTGAAGGTCAAGGCTTCTACCGCGCGTGGCTTGGGCGGCTCAGGAGGCTTAGGCGGCTCTTCAGGGCGGAACGCCTTCAGCGATGCCTCCGTGCCCACCACATAGGTGTTGTCGATTTTTTCGTACCGATAGCCACTCAGGCGCGTGATTAGGTTCAACGACTCTTCGACCGTGAGACGGCTGAGGCTCACTGTGACTGTGCCTTTCACATCGGGCGCGGTGATGATGTTCGCGCCTGACTGGATTGCTAACGCTTTCAGCACATCACCAATCTCGGCGTTCACGAAATCCAAAGAGATGAGTACGCGCGAGGGCGCAGGAGGCGCGGCTGTGGCGACAGTGCGCGGTTCATCGGGTTCAGGCGCATGCGTGCGAGGTGGCACGGTCTGCGTACTGGCGATAAGGTTCTGCTGCGGTTCGGGAATCGGCTCCAGTGGTGGCGGCGTCTCACTGGCGATGTCGGATGCTTGTGGTTTGCCCAGCCGCACTTGCCAGCCCGTAGGGGTTTGCTCCACTGTGTAGGGCTGCGTGCCGCGCATCGTGATGACCACGCGTACTTTGGGCGGGCGACTGCTGAACCAACCGTAGCGGAGTTTGAGCGCGTGCGGTGTCTTGAGCGTGCGTTCGTCCCCGCGTCCGCGCAGTCGCGCGCGGAAATCCATCACCAGAAACTGTCGGCGCCACACATTCACTGCGGGGCGCGATAACCGTTCGCCCGAAATCGTAATCAGGGTCTGTCCCCGCTCCTGCGAAACGCTCACGGACTGCACCACCTGCGCGAAACCTACCGCAGGCAGCAGCACTCCAAACAACCAAAGCAATCGAGCACTGCAAGTTGTCATGGCTTGTTGCCTCCGTTCGGCGTTGTCGATTCGCCCACGCGCACGGTGATTTGCTGCTTGCCCTTACGCAAGGTCACGACACCCCGCTGGATGTTGACCACGCGCCAGCCGTCCTCCAGCGGGTCGCCAGGCTTGACGAAGCGTCGGCGCCCTTCCGAGTCGGCGAGAATGGCGACTGAATGGGGTCCTTGCACAACGCCCGTGACAGTGTAGTGGGGACGTTCGGGTTCGGGTGGCGGCGTGTTCTCCGCTGGCTGCAAGCCCAGCTGTCCGCCTGGCAGCGTCATTGGCGGGATGGGGGGTGTTCCTGTGATTTCGCGGCGCGGCGCAGGCGTTCTGCGTACCACTTTGTTGCCTTCGGCAGGTTGTCGCGCCACTTGAATGGTGGGGCGGAACGGGTCGCGTGGCGCAAGCGGCGGCAGTTGTACGCCCGTTGCGGGGGAGGGAACCGTTGGCGCAGCGGCGCCACCGCTCGCACGAGCAGACGCCGATGACTGTGCCTGCGCAGGCGCAGGCGCACCGCCGCCCCCGAACAGCCCGCCAAACTGCACCACCCCAACGGTGACTAACACGCCCAACAGCGCCAACAGAAGGAGCAGTTGCTTCGAGTTCGCCCGCTTTTTCGCCGTCTCGCCAGAAGCGTTCGCCATCTTAGCCTCCTGTGGATGCAACACTGGAGCGCGGCTGCGCCGACTGAAAAATGAACGCCTTCACCACCATCCGAATCTCCAAATCAGGGTTCTCTGGCGACTGCTCCGTGCCCGACTTCGCTTGCGCGTTCAGGCTCTGCACCGCTAAGATTTTCGGAAAAGTTTCCAGCGTCTTGAGTAGGCTCATCAGATTCCAGAACTTGCCGCGCAGCTGAATCTCGAACAGCTGCTCTTGATATGCCTTAGCGACGGGGTTCTGCGTGTTGCTGGCAGCATTTGCAGACCCTTGCTGGATTTGAGGGCGAATTGAGACAATCTGCAAGTTGCGTCCGGTAGCAGTTTGTTCAAACTGTTTGAGCATCGTGGGCACATAGGCAGCTTCGCTGACGCCGCGTTCCAGGAACTGCAGTTCGCGCTGTGTGTTTTGCAGCTGTTCTTGGGCGTGGCGCAGTTGCGTGGCGGCTTGTTGGGCTTTCTCCAACTCCTGCTGGCGTTCTTGCAGCTGGGCGCGCAGGTCTTGGGTCATGCTCCACGGCAGGTAGAGGCTGCCCAGCCCCGTGAGCAAAGTGCCCGCGATTGCCAGCCCCAGCAGTTTCGAGGCGCGTTGCGCCCGCTGCAGGCGTCTACTGACTGCCACTGCGTGCCTCCTTCGGTTCGGGCTGCGCCGTGCCCTTGATGTGCGCGGTAATCTGGAACTCGACGGCGGTCTGCTGCTCGCCCAAGGTGCGCTCTTGGCTGTAATCCAGGCGCACCTGCTCCAGTTCGGGATGCTGGTTCAGACGCAGCATGAACTCGCCGACCAGTTGCTGGGTCGCCGCGATGCCCTTGAGCGTAATCTCCAGCGGTTTTTTGGGGTCGCTGCGTTTGCCCAGCTCCGCGCCGGTGAGGAAGCAGTTCTCAGGGGTGTGTTGCGCGAAGTGCTGGAACAGCTGCTGCCAGCGCCCTGTATCTTTGCGGGCATTTTGCAGTGTGCTGACCAGCGGTTGGAGCGCGCTCAGTTCGGCTTGCACACGCTGCAGCTGTTGCACGGTGGGGCGTAGCTTCACAATTTGCTCCTCGACTTGGGCGCGTTGCAGGGTGAGCGCGCCTGCGTACAGCAGCAGTCCCACCCAGCCTACGCCGATGAGTGTCGCTGTGCCCAGCCAACCTAATCCCAGCAGGCGCACTTTGCGCTCCGCTACGCGCTTGAGTTGTTGTTCCTGCGCAATCAGGTTGATGACCGCCATCGTTTGCCTCCTTACGCAGCAGCGTCCGCTGGCGTGGACTCCGTTTCGGCACGCGGCTGTGCAAACGGCTGTGCCATCTCCAGTGGCGCCAGCGCAGTGCCCAACACAGTCGCCCAGCGAACCCCGCCCTCCAGCTCAGCCAGATGCACCTGAACTGGCTCCACGATGTCGCTTGCAAACGGATCGAGC
>JANXCK010000007.1 GCA_025060055.1 Fimbriimonadales bacterium
TGGTCTTTGAGAACCGTTCGGATGCCCACCAGCACTGCGGCGTGTTCGGCACGCAGCCGATGGGCTGCGCGTCGCGCGCGTTCGCTGGTAATCCATTTCGAGTCGCCCGTGTGCGTGGCGATTTTGCCGTCCAGGCTCAGCGCAGCTTTGAGCGTGATAAACGGGCGGTGATGACGATGCCAGAAAAAGTAGATTCGGTTAATTGCCTCCAGTTGTGTAATCAGCCTCGCTTCGGCGGGGTTGTCGGGACTGAGCAGCTCTACCTGAAGACCCGCTTGGCGCAGTTGGTGGATGCCCTTGCCCGCGACTTCGGGATTCGGATCGAGGGTACCCACCACCACGCGGGCGATTTGCCGTTCGATGAGCGCATGGGTGCAGGGTGGCGTGCGCCCGTAATGGCAGCACGGCTCCAAAGTCACATAAAGCGTCGCGCCTGCAGCGGCGTCGCCTGCCTGTTGCAGAGCGAAGATTTCGGCATGAGCTGCCCCTGCGTAAGGGTGGTACCCTTCACCTCGTGGCACGCCGTTTTTCACGACCACCGCGCCCACATGCGGATTGGGCACGGGGAAGCCGCGCTTGGAGAGCAGCAGCGCGCGGCGCATCCAGTGCAAATCAGCCTCGCTCAACGCCATTTCGGCTCCCCTGCTGCTGTGCTTGCCTACGACGGTAGTCGGCGCGCAGCTGCTCGGTCATTTCCTCAAACGCTTCGCGATGTGCCTTGCGGTACTGCTCCTGAATCTGCCGAATGTCTTTCAGCACAACCCAGATGAGCGCAAAAAACAATACGATGGCGACTATCAGCAGCAGACTTGCCCACAGTAGCCATGCCCGCTTGTCGGCAGCGGTTTCGCGTGGCAGCAAGCGCAGCAGCACCAGCCCCAGCGGAATCAGCCCCACCAGCGCACCCAGCAAAACCGCCATCCACACGCGATACGAGAGATTGCGTTCCATAGCCGTTTAGTAGCGCGACAGCAGACGCTGATAGCAATCTACGCCTTCTGGCTGCTCAGCGCCCAGCGCAACGCGCGGACACCCTCTTGGGGCGTCGGCGCCGTGAACACGCTGGAGCCTGCCACCAGCACCTGCGCACCCAGCTCGACAAGCGCCCGCGCATTGTCGGGCGAGACGCCCCCATCTACTTGCAGCAACACATGCGGCGCAGTCTGTTCGATCATTCGTCGCGCTTCCACCATCTTAGGCTTCGTCAACTCAATAAACGCCTGACCGCCAAAGCCAGGGTTCACGGTCATCACCAGCAGGAGGTCTATAGCGGGCAAGATGTGGCGCACGGTCTCCAGCGGGGTGTGCGGGTTCAGCGCGACGCCCGCGCCGCAGCCCAGCTCGTGAATCTGCTCCACCACGCGGTGCAGATGCACACACGCCTCTGCATGCACTGTGATACTGTTCGCGCCTGCTTGCACGAAGTCGGGGATAAGGCGTTCAGGATGCTCGACCATTAGATGCACATCGAACGGGAGCGTGCAGTGTGGGCGCAGGGCGGCGACCATCGGCGCGCCGAAAGTGAGGTTCGGCACGAAATGCCCGTCCATCACATCGAAGTGAATCCAATCTGCCCCCCCTTCCTGCAAGGCAAGCACGGTTTCCCGCATCGCGCCGAAATCGGCGGAGAGTATCGAGGGAGCAATCAGAACCTTTTCCATGTCCGTACCCTCTCTGCGCTGCCCGTTGGGCGTCGCTTCGTGAACCACGCGTTCATCGCGTTATCTCCTGTGCCAGTTGTTCGTCCACATAGACCCGAATCTTGACAGGGCTACCCTGTGCCTCCACAGGGATAACATGAATTTGCCCTCCCGTGCGCAGTTCGTCCAGCACGATGCGAATGCCCAACTCATCTTCTACCTCGATGCGGATTCGGCGGTCGGGCTGGTTGCTCAGGTCGACCTTTACCTCGAAGCTGCGTTTGGGACCTTCGGGGGCGGGTGGCTCGGGTTCAGGCGCGGTGGGTGGCGCGGCGCCCTCGCCAAACCCTTTGCTCACGATGAGTTTGATAGGGCGTGCGCGGTCGATGCGAGTACCTGCGGGGGGCACGGTATCGATCACAAAGCCGAGAGGCACATCGGCGCTTGTGCGTTCTTCGACGGCATCCATCACTGCCAGCCCCATGCCTTCCAGTTCACGGCGGGCACGCGATTCGGGCAGGTTGCGCACATTCGGCACCTCCACAAAGCGCGAGCCTTTGCTCACCCACAGATAGACCTTGCTGCCTTTGCGCACCACGCGCCCCTCAGGCGGGCTTACGGAGTAGACCACGCCAGGCGGGTACTGCTCACTGTAGCCCTCAAGACGCACCTCAGGCTCCAAGTCCACCTCACGCAGAATGCGGTTTGCCTCCTCCAGCTTCTTACCCACCACTTGGGGAATGGGGCGGTCTTCGGGCGTGAAGTGTAGTGCTAACCACGCCGCAAAGCCAATCACCAACCCCAACACGACCAGCGCGCCCGTGATGCGCAGCATCGTGCGCAACCATTTCGGGATGTCTTCCTCTTCTTCCTCCTCTTCCGCAGGCGGGGGCGGCGCGGGCTTGCGGGCAAAAATATCGCTCGGCGCCGCTTTCACACTGCTGGAGTCGGGCAGGTCAATCGGCGACCAGCCAAGCGACTTGCCAAAACGCAAGGCGTCCCGCACGGCTTTCAGGTCGTTGAGGAGTTGGAGCGCGGTCGCATAACGCATCGTGGGGTCTTTCTGCAGGCACTTGGTGACGATTCCCTCTACGGTACGAGGTGCGGCAGGGTTGCGCTGGCGCAACGACGGGATGGGGGCGTTCAGGTGCGCCTCGGCTATTGATGCGGGCGTCTCCCCTGTGAACGGAGGCGTGGCAGCAATCATCTCGAAAAGCAGCACACCGCATGCGTAGAGGTCGCTGGCAATGCTCGGAGCGCCCCCCTGAAAAAGCTCGGGCGCAGTGTACGCCGCCACACGCGCCTCGTGAATCACTGCCAAGCTCGTATCCGCACGATAAACAGCATGCATGCCGACCCCATTCAGCCACACATGCCACTCGGAGCCAACCAGCACATTCGCAGGACGCAAATCGCCGTGCGTTAGCCCCGCGCTGTGAACTGCTTGCAACCCCTCCACAATCCCAATCATAATCTCGACGGCAATCGGCACGGTGAACGGTGCAGTGCGCTGGATGCGCGTCTGCAAGTCCAGCCCGCGCACGAACTCCTCCACGAAAAACGGGGGCTGCGCTGTGAGGTCAACCTCGTACAGCTCCATCAAGTTCGGGTGGCGAAGGCATGCGCGTGCATCGAGCGTCATCTGCAGTGTGTGCAGTAGCGACGGGTTGGTTGCGTAAGGCGCACGGACAATCTTGAGCGTTACCACGCGCGAGCGGCTCAAATCGCGGGCGCGGTACACATGGAACAGCAATCCTTCCGAAATCTGTTCCAGCAGCTCATAACGCGCTGCCAGCACATTCCCTGTCATGGTTAAGCAACTTAAAGATACCAGATAAGGGCGTGCTATTCCCCACTCCACACGCGCTCTAAGGCAGTGTCGACATTCAGTGCGTGTTCGCGCATCTCGAAAGCGCCCCATCGGAGCCAGACGCCCTCACGGGCGAGAATGCGGTCTTGCCGCGCTTTCCAGAGGATACGCCCTGCCTCCAGGCGAGCATCGTTGGTTTTGGAGACGGCGACCACCTTGCCCCACGCCTCCACCTCGCGCCGCTCGGAATGCGCACGGGCATAGGGCGCAGTGAACTCCAGCACGGGCTTGCCGTTCCGATAGAGCCAGCCACGCACCCGAACCAAGATGCCCTGCGCATGCGACTCTTTGGACTCGGCACGCAGCGACTGCGCTTCGAGTTTCCACAGCGTGTTGCCCTGTTCGTCTTGCTGCTCCAGAGTGGGTTGCACGATTTCATAGCGTGCGTCGGGCAGGCGCACGCCCGACGACTCACGCGGCGGCGCAGGCACAGGCTGAGACGGCGCGTCAGGGGCAGACTGGCAGGCAACAAGAGCCACCACGCACACCAGAGCCAGCGCCCCCTGCAAAAGCGGTTTCCAGTTGTGGCAAAAAGGCGGCTTGGAACTGCCTGCTAAGTGGGCGGTGCGGTGCATTGCCTATCTCGGTTGTGCGGCGAGCGGGATTGGCTTGCCCCGATGTCTGCCGCGCAGCTGCCCGCACGCCGCGTCGATGTCATGTCCGCGCTCCACGCGCTGCGTGACCTCGATGCCCGCTGCTTCCAGAACGGCTCGGAATCGGCGCACGCGCGCTGCTTCAGGACGCTGGAACCCCTCAGGCGTCGGCACATAGTTGAAAGGAATCAGATTCACAAGGCACGGCACGCCCCACAATCGCTTCGCCAGCTGCTCGGCGTGCCAAGGCGTATCGTTCACCTCGCGCAGCAGCAGGTACTCAAAGGTGACTCGCCGTTTCGTGCGCTCGAAGTAGTCGCGCGCGGCTTGAATCAGGGCGTCCACGCCCCACTTGCGGTTC
>JANXCK010000111.1 GCA_025060055.1 Fimbriimonadales bacterium
TGTGCTAAACCATTGCGAGGAAGACTTGGAGTTCTTCCATCAGCGTATTGACAGCACGGTGCTGGAGACGCTGCAGCATGTCGCCGAGTCGCCGTTCGAGCGCATCACCTACACCGACGCGATTCGCATCCTGCAGAACGCAGGACGGAGTTGGGAGTTCCCGCCCGTGTGGGGCGGCGACCTGCAGACGGAACACGAACGCTATCTCACTGAGGAGTATTTCAAAAAGCCTGTTATCGTCACGGACTACCCGAAAGAGATTAAGGCATTCTATATGCGCGTGAACGATGACGGACGCACGGTACGCGCAATGGATGTGCTGGTGCCGCGTGTGGGCGAAATCATCGGCGGCAGCCAGCGTGAAGAGCGGTACGAGGTGCTGCTCCAGCGCATTCGCGAGACGGGACTCAACGAAGCCGACTATTGGTGGTACTTAGACCTGCGTAAGTACGGCAGCGCGCCGCACTCAGGCTTCGGATTGGGCTTCGAGCGGATGCTGATGTATATCACAGGCATGAAAAACATTCGGGATGTCATCCCGTTCCCGCGCACGCCAGGAAACGCGGAGTTTTAGCAGGCGTCTTAAACTTGTGGCTTAGAGACTGTTTGAGAAGCCGTACCGCGTAGCGTCGGCGTCCCGCCGACGGACGTGGCTTGGGCGTCTCGCCCAAGCACACAGTGGCTTGGACCGTCTTGTCCAAGCCCTAACGCACGGACAGGACTGTCCGTGCTACGGATGCACGGGCTGGAAGCCCGTGCCACGCGGGGGCGTCGGCGTCTCGCTGACGAATGCACGGGCAAGATGCCCGTGCCACGCAGTGTGGCTTGGATAGTCGTGTCCAAGCGGAGCATAGGTGGCAATGAGACGGCTAATTGCTTTGGCAACGGTAGGGCTTGGAGCGCTGTTTGCGCTGAGTTTACTCGCCTGTTCGGGTGGTGGGGGCGGCGGAGGCGGCGGTGGCGGAACCACCACCTTCTCGCTCTCCGTGACGGGCAAGCCCACCGATGCGCGCGTGCTGCTGAACGGAACCCCTGTGCAAGACCCCACGCGCATCGTGCTACCTCCAGGCACTCACCGAATCCGCGTGGAGACCACGCTTAGCGATGGACAGGTAATCGCCCAAGAGTTCGAGGTGGTCGCAGGCTCTATCAGCTCGATTCAGTACGATCTGAGACGCTACCAGATTGAGCTGAACCCTGCGACGATTGAGGTCTGGGTCGACGAGGTCATCACCGTCACCGCCAGTCTGCGCGATACGCTCAGCGACAGCTTCGTCAGCGCGGATTTCGTCTGGACAATCCCCTCCGAGCAGGGCAACCCGTTTGCCACCGTGCAAAAAGTGAGTAGCAACAGCGCGCGGATCACGGGCGTGCGGCGCGGCGCGACTGAGTTAGTCATCACCGAAACGCGCACAGGGATTATCCTGCGCGTGCCCGTCTCGGTGCTGGACTTTCCGCCCCCGCCTAACTAAGCACGCCCTTATTGCTTCTTGAACCCGTGTTCGATTTTCTTCCAGTAGGTCTCGAAGTTGAAGCCAGGACTGTGGGCAGGCACATGGCATGTCATGCACGACTGCGAACCTGCCTTGCCTAAGCGGTTGTTGAGCGGGTCTTGCACATGCCTGCGAGCGGGACCGTGGCAGCTCTCGCAGCCGACGTCCTTGAGCGTCGGTGTCTTCTCCATGCTCTGGAACCCGCCCTCGAACTCCAGCCCCACCACATGGCACACCACGCATTCGGGGTCTTTGTCGTGCTTCTCGTTGATGAGGGTCTGCATCGCTTTGGCGTGGGCGGAGCGTTGCCAGATGCGGTAATCTTCTGCGTGGCACGGCATGCAGGCGCGGCTGCCCGCGAAGGTGTCGCCACTCGGCGTCGGACGCTTGGGCACCATCGCCAGCAGGTTTTCTGACTCCACCCGCGCCAGGTAGCCCAGCTTAATCGCCATCATCTGCTCGTCGTCCTTGAACTCATCCGTGAGCCGTGTGTAGTCCACTTGGGTGAGCGTGTAGGGTGCATTTTCGCTGAGGCGTGCCACGCCGACGAACTTGGCATCGTTGCCTGCGAACACCAAGCGTGTCTGCCCCACCTGCTTGGTGGGCAGGGGACCGTCGCCACTACTTGCGTACACCACCAGATGGAAATATGGGTGCGCTTGGGCAATTTGCTCGGCTTCCTGCGCCGAGCCGTAGAATAGCAGCACGCGCAGGTCGCCCATCGCTTCGATTTGGGGGCGAAGCGCGTTCAGTTTCTGCTGAGCAGGCTCCACTTGGAGCTGCGGGTTGCGCTTGCGTATGGCGTCGGCGTGCGTTTCCGAAAGCAGCCCCACAATTAGGACGCGCAGAGGACGGTCGTAGTGGCGTTTCTCAACGAGGGTGTACGCCTCGAAAGCGGGCGTGCCCCCTTCCAACACATTCCCGCACAGCATCGCGCCCCTAAACTGCGCTTGCAGCGCACGCAGGTAGTCGATGCCCAGCAGGAAGTCGTACTTGCCCAGATTCAGCGCGTCGTAGCCCATCTGATTGAGCATTTCGATGAGCGTCTCGGCTTTCAGCTCGTCCTGTCGCCCCGCCGCCTTTGTCAAATCGCCGTTTTCGAGTTTGAGCAAGGTGTGATTCTCGGCGAGTTGCTTGAGCAGCGTGCCCCGTCGTGGCATGCCGCCTACCATCGGCTTGCTGCAGCCACAGGGAGTGAGGTAGCCGTTGATTTCCGAGCTAAAAACCACTGCCAGTGGCAGCGCGCGCGGCGCACTTTCCGCAGGGCGATAAAACCCCAGCGCGATAAGCGCAACAAACGGCAGCCCGAAAACCACCCATTTCAAACGCATGGTTTCACCGCCCTCAATTATAGCCGATGTGTCTCTCTGCGTGCCAATCGCTCGGCACGGCGCTGCTCAGCAGCTTCCCATTTGCGTCGCTCTTCGTCGGTTTCGGGCAGCACAGGGGGCACGGGTGTCGGACGCCCCAGCGAATCCAGCGCCACATACACCAGATATGCCTGCGAGGTGACTCGCCGCTCTCCCGTGAGCAGGTTTTCCGCCTCCACGACGGCTTCCACCTCCATCGAGGTACGCCACGCACGCACCATTCGCGCCCGCACATGCACCAGATTGCCCACATGCACAGGCGCACGAAAACTAACTGAGTCGATCTCCACCGTCACGGCAGGGCTTCGCGCGTGGCGCGAGGCGACAATCCCACCCGCCTCGTCAATCAGTTTCAGCACCCAGCCACCATGCACATTCCCCAAGGCATTTGCGTGTTCGGGGTTCATCATCTGAGTGAGGGTGACTTCCGTTTCCGACGGCGTGCGCGGTTCCATCACCCTTGATTCTACTCGACGCGCGCAGTTCCCATCGGCTCAGGCTGTCCGCTAATCCACCGACAGGTTCCGAAACCGCTGCGCACTGTGATCGAGGTGCAGCAGTAGCGTCTGGTACGCCTGCTCGATGCGTTGGCGTATCTGTTCGGCTTTGGTGCGTTCAGGCGAGTTTTCGGGGAAGCGGGCGGGGTCGCTGCGAGCGATTAGCTCGCGGTAGGCACGGCGCACGGTTGCCAAATCCGCTTGGTCAGGCAGTCCCAGCATGCGGTAAGCGCGGCTCAGCTCGGTCTCTGCGGGAGGCTTGGGCGTCACGGAAGGCATCGGTGTCGTGGTTTCGAGGCGCGGCGACTGCAGCGCGTCGCTCAGCTCCTGCTGCGCGGTCTGGCGCGCCGCCGACTCCGCTTCCTCCTCGCGCACCAGAGTCTCTACGCGCTCCCACAAATCGTTCAGGTGCGCCTTCATCAAGCGCGTAATTCGTCGTCCCAGCGCCATATCACAGCTCCCCCTGCACTCCGAATGCGACGAACTGAATTGTACCCGCTTTGCCACGCAGCGTGAGATTGAAGCTGGCTCGGTCGCCCGCGCGCTGTTGCGCCGCCAAACGCCAGCTCACCCGCCCCGCGACGGTTTGGTAGGCAATGCTCAGTTCGGGCTGGAAGGGCAGTGAACGCGCGTGAAGGCGCGCTGCAAGCCAATGGCTCGCCGACGCTTGTCTACCCTCGCTGTAAACCCATTCCAGTTGAGCGTGGACACTCCCCAAGTAGAAGGTGTAGTCGGCGCCGTAGAGGGTGTCGTAGCCGTGTAGCGAGCGTTGCTCTTCGGGCAGCTCGTAGAGGGCGAATGCGTGCGGGTCTGTGCCGAAGTGGCGTCCGACACCGACGGACACCCCGCCGCGCGTTGTGCCCACGCGCACATACAGCCCCTGCTGGCGGTCAGCGCCGTTATACAGGTACGCCACGCGCATCGGCAAATCGCCTATCGCGAACCGTGCGGGCGACTGCACTGCCAGCACGCTCTCGCTGAGCAGTAGCCCCGCGCCGAAGGGCGCGTAAAACTTGCCGATGCGCCAGCCTTCCAACCGCTCGATGTACGCCTCGTCTAAGGCGGTGCGGCTGCGATCGTCGGGCAGGTTCTGCAGCCGTTGCGCCACATACGCGCCGTAGCCCGCCTCATAATAAAACTGCAGGAACACCACCGAGTGGCGGGCTAAATCGTCGTACCAGCGTAGGGCGGTGGTACGCTCGTCCACGCGCGCTTGCAAAGTCAATCGCGCGCCGAAGAAGACCGTCGGGTATTCGGCATGCAGGCACACCAAGAGCCAGAACACACCCAGAACGGTAAGCAGCAGTCGCATCGGTCGCGTCGTCGATTGTACCCGCAAGGCATAAGACCAATCGGGGTTTCAAGTAGCGCAATATTCTGGTACGGCTAAAGCCGTTGCTGGGCAAACCAAGCCCGCCTACGCGGGCTATAGCCGACGCAGGTCGGCTTCGCCTGCAGAGCAACAGCTTGAGCCGTTCGTGACCTCGCGTCATTGGAAACCCCGATTGGTATAAGACCAATTGCAGAACAGCACAGCGCGACATGGGGTATCATGTATGCCGAATACTGACTGCGTGTGCTTGGAGGAGCGCGTTTATGCGATTGGTCGAACGGCTAAAGGGCAAGATTCACATGGCGCGGGTGACCGAATCGCGCCTGGACTACATCGGTAGCATCGCCATCGATGAGGAGCTGATGGAAGCAATCGGACTGGAGCCGGGCGAGATGGTGCATGTGTGGGTGATGGATAATGGCGAGCGGTTCCAGACCTACGCAATTCCCGCGCCTCCTGGTTCAGGCGAGGTTGCAGTGTACGGCTCCGCCGCGCACAAGGCACAAAAAGGGCATCGAGTGATTATCGCCTGCACCGTGTTGACCGACGAGTGGGTCGAACCTAAGATGGTACTGGTCAACGAAAAGAACCAAATCGTGCAGCGCTTGCCGTTCAAGGCACAGGCAATGCCCATCGAAGTCGGATAGGGGTATACTACAGGTGATGGAAAAGCCCTTGTTGTTGCGCGCCCTCCTCTTCGATGTGGACGGCACGCTGATTGATACTGTCGATTTGATTGTAAAGGCGTTAGACTACACCTATCGGAAGCATCTGGGTATAGCGCTGCCGCGTGAAGAGATTAGACGCCTGATAGGGCTACCGCTGAGCGTGCAGATGCGCTACTTGGATGACCGTGTGGTGGGGGATGTGCCCCACGAGCAGATGGAAGCGGACGAAATCGCGTACTATAAGGCGCATCGACACCAAGAGCGCGTGGTCGCCGAAGCGGTTCAGGCGGTTCGAACCGCGTATCGGAAAGGCTATGCCGTCGCGCTGGTGACCTCCAAGAATCGCGAGGAACTGCGCCTGAGCTGGGAGAAACTGGGCTTGGAGCATTTCGTGGACGCGGTTGTGACCTCCGACGACACGGAACGCCATAAGCCCGCGCCCGACCCCGTACTGAGGGCGCTGGAGCGTCTCCAAGTCGCGCCAGAGCATGCGATGTATATTGGCGACACGGTGTTCGACATCAGTT
>JANXCK010000157.1 GCA_025060055.1 Fimbriimonadales bacterium
GACCAGATGGCGGAGACGCAGACCTGCGTGGAGGAAGCCCTCGCCCGCGCGCACAAGATTCCTCCCGACGACGACCTGGACTTCCGCGTGTTCAATCAGGGCGATTTTGTGGAGACTGTCGAGGCGACGGCGCAGACCTTCACTTTTCTACTGGGCGGTGTCGCGCTCGTGTCGCTGATTGTGGGCGGAATCGGCATCATGAACATCATGCTGGTCTCCGTGACGGAGCGCACGCGCGAAATTGGCTTGCGCAAGGCGATTGGCGCGACGAAGTTCAACATTTTGCTACAGTTCCTGATCGAGTCGGTCGTGGTGAGCGTGCTGGGCGGCTTGATAGGGATTGCGCTGGGCTACTGGGCGGCGGGCTACATCAGCGCGCAGGCGAACTGGAAGGTGCTGGTTCCTGTGGAGGGCGTGCTGCTGGCGTTCAGCTTCGCGGCGTTTATCGGCGTGTTCTTCGGCTTGTATCCTGCGTGGCGCGCAGCGCAACTCCAGCCGATTGAGGCGCTCAGGTATGAGTGATAATACCAATCGCCGTTTCAGACGCCGTACCGCCCTCACCCCCTTGCCCCCTCGCCCACCGCGTGGGAGAGGGGGAACTCGGCTCCCCTCTCCCGCGACGCGGGAGAGGGGCTGGGGGTGAGGGCACCGTGATCCTTGAAACGGCGATTGGTAAGTGCCTCACAGGTGAAATCGTCTTGTTTTGGGCGCGTCGCGGACGCGCCCCTGCGAGGGATTCTAAGTAGGGGCGGGTTCTCAACCCGCCCTGCAGAAAAGGGGCGATTTCATCTTGGAAGCACTTATTACGTATCTTGACGAGTCAGCCGATAGCACACGAGTCCGTCCTGTTCCTCGCGACGGGCGAAGCCCTGTCTGGTAAGCTGTTCGAGGTACTCGTAGGCTTCGCGCAGCGAGAGGTGGAGCAACAGGCTGGCTTCTGCGGGCGTGATGACGCCGCCGTTTTGGAGCGCGTGCGCAATCAGCGTGCGTTCGCGCAGGCGTGGCTCGTCGGCTTTCTGCTCGCAGTAGCCTTTGGAGCGGGAGACGGGATTCGAACCCGCGACCCTCGGCATGGGAGGCCGATGCTCTGCCCCTGAGCTACTCCCGCACCGCCCCTAATTATACCCTGTTGCCTACGGTACAATTCAACAGGTAAGGAGCTTGCTTTGCGGTGGGCAGGCACAGCGGGCTACCCTTACAATGCAGGCTGTGCGTGCCCGAACCCAAACTGCCGATTTTCTAAACCTTCTCGCAGGTGCGCGGACGAATACGGTTCACACAGGGTTCGAAGCGGTCGCTTTCGGAAGGCACTGAACGGTTTCGCTCAAGGCGCGGCAAGCGAGGGCATACGCATCGGCTTCCACGATGTCTTCGGGCACACGCTGTCCTGTGGTGAAGTATGCCAGCGGCTGTGCCGATCGCAGCGCAAGGTTGATGCAGTTGCCCACGCGCGCCGCCTCATCTAATTTGGTCAGGATAATCGCGTCTGGCTCGAACACCGCGAAGCGTTGCGCCGCGTCGAGGAGCGTTGCAGTGTCTGCCGTTGCACTGAGCGTGAGATACATCACGCCTTTGACGGGCTGCAACGCAGTGCGCATCTCCTGCAGGTGCGCCTCATCCCGCTGCCCGCGCCCAATCGTATCAATCAGCACTAAATCGTACTCAGCGAACAGCTCCAGCCCCTCTTGCACTTCCGCCGCGCTGGAGGCGATGTGCAGGGGCAGTCGCATCAGCTCGGCATAGGTGCGCAGCTGCTGAATTGCGCCGATGCGATAGGTGTCCAGCGACAGGAGCGCGACCCTGCGGTTGTAGTCCAGCGCGTGAATGGCGGCGAGTTTGGCGATAGTGGTCGTTTTGCCGACGCCTGTGGGACCGACCAGTGCAGCGACCTGACGGTGGCGGCTCTCGCGGGTGAGCATCCCACCAATCGGGATGCGCGCCGCCAGCGTGCGCTTGAGGGCGTCCACAGCGGCATTTTGCGGGATGCGTGGCACGCGACGCAGCAGCTCGAGCGCGACCTCGTGTTCTACGCCTGCCGCAAGCAGCGGGCGGAGCAGAGGATGCTCATCGAGAGGGGCAGCAATCAGAGGCGTCTCAAGGGCAACACCATTCTGCGAGCCTACCTCCCCGTTGGTAAGATATGCATGCAGGGTCTGCACAAGGGCGCGAATCTCTTGCACGTCGCGTTCCAGCTTGCGCAGACGGCTCTGGGTCGGGTCATACTCATCGATGCCCTTCGGCTCCACTTTGGAGGTGGCGGATAATGCCTTCGGCTCCACCTCTGGGATGCCTACCACGATTTCTACCATCGGCTTCTTGCCCAGCAGCCTGCCCTTCTGCACGGTGCGCTCGCTCAGGATGATTGCGTCCGCGCCGTGTTCCTCGCGGATTTTGAGCAACGCCTCCAACTTCGTCGGCGCAAGGTAGGTTTTCGTCTGCATCGATTATCCCCCAAAGATTATCGGTATGCGGAAGGCATTTTTGCAGAGGCAAGGCGTGCCGATAACCCGCTCTTTGTCTCTTGACCTTGCTTATTGGGGACTGTTCAGGAAGTCCTAAGGTGTCGCGTCGGCGCGACGCCGACAAGCGTGGCTTGGACAGTCGTGTCCAAGTGCAGCACGGACACGACTGTCTGTGCTACGCTTGCACGAGCAGGATGCCCATGCCACAGGCGCGTCGGCGAGACGCCGACGCTACGGGTGTGCTTGCGTGGCGTCAGCGTCCCGCTGACGAATGGCGTCATCGGAAACCCCGATTGGTGTAACCTCTTGTGCTGATAAGACGAGAAGCCCTAAGTAGTAGCCTGCGCCGAAGCCGTTGTCGATGTTCACCACTGCCACGCCGGGAGCGCAGCTGTTGAGCATAGCAAGCAGAGGAGCTAACCCGCCGAAGTGGGCGCCGTAGCCGACGCTGGTAGGTACTGCGACTACGGGGCAGCGTACCAGCCCGCCCACCACGCTGGGCAGCGCACCTTCCATCCCCGCGACCACCACAATACCCCGTGCCTCGTGCAGCAACGGCAGATGCTCCAGCAGGCGGTGCAAGCCCGCTACGCCGACATCGTATATTGTCTCCACACGCACGCCCATCATGCGGGCGGTCAGTGCCGCTTCCTCGGCGACGGGGATGTCCGCTGTGCCCGCGGCGAGGACGACTCCATACGGCTGGGGTGGCGCGTCAGGGGGCGTGCCGACGGTAATCGCGCGTGCCACGGGATGGTACACAGCGCTGGGCAGCTGCGCTTGCACAGCCCGATACTGTTCTTCGGAAGCGCGGGTTGCCAGCACGCGCCCGCGTGCCGCCAGCTGGGTTACAATCGCCGCCACCTGCTCTGGCGTCTTGCCTTGACAGAACACCACTTCGGGGAAGCCCTTGCGCAACGCACGATGATGATCCATGCGTGCGAACCCCAAATCTTGATATGGCAGGTCGCGCAGGGCGTCCAGCGCCTGATTGACCGATATGGCGCCGCGCGCGACTTGCTCCAGGAGCCTGCGCAGACGCTCAAGTTCCACGCGCCATCGCCTCCGCGCGCGCCTTCACGCCGTCCAGAATCCCTTTGAGGTTCAGCGTCACCAGGTGATGCACGACCTTTTGCACGATTGCACCCAGCAACGGCACGCGCAGCTCGTAGTCCAGTGTGCTGCGGAAGAGGGTTCCCTCAGGGTGGGGCAGGAACTCCCATAGCCCCTCCATCTGGTCATAGTCGCCCTTGACTTGGCGGAAGCGACAGGTGTGATGCGTGTCGTCCCACAGGTCTTCCTCGATCCATTTGACTTGGAGCTTGAGTTGCGAGGCGTAAGCGACCCATTCCGTGAGGGTGCGGCTGCCGTCCTCGCTTTTTTCGAGGATTTTGACCGACTTCACATCGGGCATGAACCGAGGGAACGCCTCCACATCGCGCGCGACGGCGTAAACGGTCTCCAACGGGGCGTGGATAACCGTTTCGAGTTCCACTCGCGCCATGCTCAGCCCTCCGCGCGTTGCTTGAAGCCGTTGAGCCAGTCTTGGATGATGGTGTTGACAGCGTTCTGGGCAAGCCCTGCGAACATCGGGGGCACATTTGCCTCGTAGTCCAGCGTTGCCGAGAGCTTGCTGCCGCTCCCTTCGGGTTCCACGCGCCACTCACCGCTCAGTTTGACCAGTGCGTCGCCCTCAGGTTGCATTGTCACACGGTAGTTCGGCACATCGACAGTGTGGCGCGACTTCCAGCGCACAGGCATTCCAACGCCTGGCGCAATCACCTCCCAGTCCAGCAGCACGCTGCTCTCCGTGCGCTCCAGCACCTGCACATTTCGTGCGTGGGGCAGGAACTGGGCAAACGACTCTGCCTGCTGCAATACTTCAAACACCTTCTCCGCAGGCGCATTCACGCTCACTGATTTCTCGACTCTGGGCATGGCTGTACCTCAAGTAGCCAAGATTATACCAAACCTACGCTGCCAACTCCCAAAGAGTGCTGCGCCTTGCCAGAGGCTCTGTCATTCTGGAGCGAGGTGGGGGACTTCGCCTACTTGTCTGTCCACTCCTCAGGCAGTTTCAGCCACTCCACTTTGCCCTCGCGCAGATGGTACACGCCAGCCGCAAATGCCACCTTGCCCAGTTGATGGTGTTTGCGCACAATCGCGCTGCGCTGGTAAATCGTTCGGATGGCTTCCCGCACATGCTCTTGAGTCACGCGACTGAGCCGCGCTTCGCCTTTCAGGTGCGGATGCGTAGAGCGCACTTGACGGATTACAGGCTCGAAATGCTTCGTAAGCAGCGGTAGATGTCCTTCGAGAGGTTTTGCTGAGAGGGCATGCTGTAGGAGGTCGCACTCTGTGTGTCCCAGCACGACAATCAGCGGTACCTTGAGATACGCCACAGCGTACTCGATGGAGGCGAGAACCTCATCGCTGATGACGATGCCTGCGGTGCGCACGACGAACAGGTCGCCCAGCCCTTGATTGAAGAGGAACTCAGGAGGGGTGCGCGAGTCGGCGCAGGTGACCACGACTGCGAACGGATGCTGTCCCTCCGTTTGCAGCTTGTAGCGGGTCATTTCGTCGGCTTTCGGGGGCACGAGCGTGCCTTTGGCGAACAGCTCGTTGCCGTACTGGAGGCGTGCTAACGGCTCAGAGAGTATAGGTTTGGGCGTGGGCGCGAGTTGACGCCCCACGACGACCCCAATCACCGCCGCGACGATGCCCACTGCCAACGCTTTGACCGCCGATTTCACCACGTTGGGGTTATTCCATACCTTTGGAGTTCACACTTTCACCCTTTTCCATCCGCCGCGCTTGAACAGCGCTATCATCAGTATTCCGCTAAAACCTGAGCTGAGCGCCATCGCCCACCACGCGCCATACACATCCCAACCCACCCCAAACGCCAACAAATAGGCGAGTGGCAGGCGCACGACCCACTGCGTGAGAAAGGTCGCCATCATGGCTTTGAGCGAGTCGCCAGCGCCTTGCAGCGCACCCGCTAAGGTCATGCCGAACGCCAGCAGTGGCTCGGTGAGCGCGTTGATGCGCAGATACGCCACTGCCAGCGCCTTTACCTGCGGGTCAGTCGTGAACAGCCCCGCGAACTGCTCGGCGAAGACATAGAACACCCCCGCCATCGTGGTCATCACCGCGCACGATTGCCACGCGGCTGCCCAGCCGAATCGCTCGGCAAGGCGCTCGCGCTTAGCGCCCAACGCTTGCCCCACCAAAGCGGAAGCCGCTATTGCGAATGCAAACCCAGGCATAAACGCTATAGACTCCGCCGTCAGCCCAATCGGTAACGCCGCGACCGCTGCAGTGCCTGCTGCCGTCGCTGCCAGAATGCCTGTGAACATCACGGAGCTGGTGGTGTAGATGAAGGTGCGTGCGGAGGCGGGCAGACCAATCCGCAGGATACGATACCACCATTCGCGTATGGGCAGCGCGGGGATAGCAAGCTCACGCCGCGTGCTGAACCACTGCTGTAGCCACAGCATGCTCGCGCCCGTCCATAGCGAGAGCGCCATTGCAATCCCCGCGCCCTGAATGCCCAGCTTGGGGAAGCCAAACTTGCCGAAAATGAGCAGGTAATCGCCCACGATATGCACCACCGTTGAGGCGATGCTGGCATACATCGGCGAGCGCGTGTCGCCCAAGCCCCGAAACACACCACTCAGCCCCATCATGATGAAGCTGGCGGGCGCGCCCAGCAGCGCCAGCAGCAGGAACTGGCGTGCCAGCATATCTGCGCGGGTCTCTAAGCCGTACCAGCGCACGATTTGCGGCAGCAATAAGTAGCCTGCCGCCGTGAACATCACTCCCAACACAATCGCAATACCCAGCGATTGACGCGCGGCGGCGCGCAGGCTATGTGGGTCATTCGCGCCCACCATGCGCGCGACAATCGCCGTCGCGCCTGTGGAGACCGCCATCGCCAGCGCCATCGTCAGGAACAGCAGCTGGCTGCCGACACCTGCTGCCGCCAATGCCTCCGCGCCTAACTGTCCCACAAAGATTCTGTCCAAGAAACTGTTTGCAGTCTGCACAATTGACGCTGCCATCGTCGGCAACGCGAGTCGCCAAACAGTTTGCACTACTCTGTCTTCGGAGAGCAGGCTTGCCTCCGAGACGCCTGATGAACGCATTGTTTTCATAGTTGAGTGCCTCCAGCGCGAAAAACGCTTGAGAGACTGTTTAGGAACAGTTGTTGTGTCGCTTCAGTGAGCGTGGCTTGGACAGTCGTGTCCAAGCAAAGGCACGGACAGGACTGTCCGTGCCACACAGTGTGGCTTGGACAGTCCTGTCCAAGCGAAAGCACGGACACGACTGTCCGTGCCACAGGCGTGGTCGGCGAGACGCCAAGTGTACGGACGCCGTCGCCTGTATTGTTGTACCCATTTTAGACAGAATGGAGGTATTCTCATGCTTGCTATGCGTTGGGGCTGGATGCTGAGCGACGCGCTGGCAATCACGCTGTTTGTGCTGGCGGGCTTGGGCAGTCACGGCACGCTGGACGAGTTCGGTTTGCAGCGCAGTCTACCGCCGTTTCTGATAGGCTGGTTTGTGGCAGCGTTGCTGCTGGGGGTATATCGGGCGCAGCCACCCCGATGGGCGTTGCCACTGGCGTGGGTCGTGAGCGTGACTCTGGGGATTGGGATTCGCAACCTGTTGTTGGGGCGCACGCTGTGGGCGATACACCCCGTGTTTTGGGCGATTTCACTGGGGGGCGTTGCGCTGTTCACAGGGCTGCCGCGGCTGGTGATGCACTGGGTGCGGCGTCAGGGCGCGCTGGCACGGTGAAGCCATGAAGCGCAGGCTCGCGATTGGCTTGTTGCTGGTGGGCACAGCGTTGTTGGGTGTTGTGGGCGCGTGGCTTTATGGGCAGACGCGCCCGCTCAGCAAGACTTTTCAGCCCCAGCTGGTGCGCCTGCGTGCGCCCACCGACGCCACTACCCTCGCGCAACGCCTTTACGAACGCCGACTTATCCGCAACCCTCGCCTCCTGGCATGGTGGCTCCATCGGCGCGGCAAGCCCCAGATTGCGGCAGGCGACTATGAGTTCAGCCCCAGTCAAAGCCTGTTCGAAATCGCCGACATCCTGGTTCACGAACGCTTCACGCGCAACTGGGTCACCATCCCCGAAGGCTGGACGATGGCTCGGATTGCGGAGCGGCTCCACGAGCGCGGTGTCGCCGACAAAGAAGAGTTCCTCGCGCTGTGCCGCCAGCCGCAGCGGTTCAAAGATATTGACATGCCCCTGCCCAAAGACCTGCACTTGGAGGGCTACCTGTTCCCCAGCACCTATCGCCTGCCACCGGGCACGGGCGCCGAGCGTGCCATCCGCACGATGTTGCAAACCACGCGCCGTCAGGTCTACCTGCGCTACAGAGACGCCCTGCAGCAACGCGGGCTGAGCCTACACGAGCTGCTGACGATTGCCTCGATGATCGAAAAAGAGGTGCTGCACGATGACGAGCGTCCGCGCGTCGCGTCGGTTATCTACAACCGCTTGAGACGCAACATGCCGTTGCAGATTGACGCCACCGTACTGTACGGCTTGGGCTACTGGAAAGCGCGTGTGCTGTATAAAGACCTGCGCCATCCGTCGCCGTATAACACCTACCTGAATCGGGGGCTGCCGCCCGGACCGATTGCGAATCCAGGGCTGGCGAGCATTCGCGCAGCGCTGAACCCCGAAGAGACGGAGTATCTGTTCTATGTGGCGCAGGCAGACGGCTATCATCGCTTCTCGCGTACCTACGAGGAGCATTTACAGGCGATTCGCGCGATTCGCGCGGCGCGCGAGCCGAACTGAAACGGCGCTCAGAGGCACTCGATGGTTTGCTCGCGGCTGGGACCGACTGAAATCAGGCGGATTGGGACGCCAACATACTCTTCAAT